>JBGTJM010000196.1:0-1869 GCA_041745115.1 Thermomicrobiales bacterium | reverse complement strand
GGAGTCCGACTCAGGAGACCGCAAGTTCTCCTTTCAGCGAGGGCCGATTTTCTCCAACCTGGTGCTGGCTGATGAAATCAACCGGGCAACGCCGAAAACACAGGCAGCGCTTCTGGAAGCGATGCAGGACAAGACCTGCTCAGTTGCCAACATCATTCATCCGATGCTCGAGCCTTTCTTCGTGCTTGCTACCCAGAATCCACTCGAGATGGAGGGGACCTATCCGCTGCCAGAAGCCCAGCTGGACCGATTCATGTTCAAGCTTGTTGTGCAGTTCCCGAACGAAGCAGATCTGACTGAGATTATTCGCCGAACGACGGCCGATACCAAACTCGCCGTGCATTCGGTGGCGGGCGGCGAGGTTATCCTCAATTTGGGACATCTGGCCAGACAGGTGCCGATTGCCGGAAGTGTGACCGACTACGTGGTGAGGCTGGTGATGGCAACGCATCCGGACAATCCGCGTGCCACGCCGATCGTCAAGCAGTTCGTCCGGTATGGAGTCAGTCCGCGAGGGGCGCAATCGATCGTACTCGGCTCCAAGATTCGGGCGCTGATGGACGGGCGCCTGAATGTCGCGTTTGATGATGTGCGGGCTGTGGCACTGCCAGCTCTCCGACACCGGCTCATTCTCAACTTCGAGGCCGAGGCTGGTGGAACGACGGCCGACGATGTCCTGACAAGTCTGATGAGTGAGATTCACGAGTCCGCCGCCTGACCACTGCGGTCGAAGCGGCCCCAATGTCTGGTCAGGCTGGCCTTGCGGGCCCAAACGGCGGCTGGATGCCGATGACTTCCTGATTGCCCAGGTAGGGACGGAGCACTTCAGGAATCGAGAACGTGCCGTCTTCGCGCTGATAGTTCTCCATGATCGCGATCATGGTTCTGGGAAGAGCGAGTCCTGAACCGTTCAACGTATGCAAAAACTGCGGCTTGCCGCCGCCGACTGGACGGAAGCGCAGATTGGCCCGCCGTGCCTGGAAATCGCGGAAACTGGAACAGGACGAAACCTCCAACCACTCCTCGCTGCCCGGAGCCCAAACTTCCAGGTCGAACTTGCTGGCTGCTGTGAAGGACAGGTCACCCGTACACATCTGGATCAGCCTGTATGGCAACTGGAGAGCTTCCAGAACATCTGTGACCTCAGTGATCAGCCGCTCGTGCTCTTCAGCTGATCGATCCGGGTGAACCAGCTTGACCATTTCAACCTTATCGAACTGGTAGCCACGCTTGATTCCACGCACGTCCTTACCGCCTGACACCTGCTCTCTTCGGAAGCATGCGGTGTAGGCTACGTGATAGATCGGCAGGATCGATTCGTCGAGAATCTCATCTCGGTACAGATTGGTCACTGGCACTTCTGCAGTAGGTATGAGCCATTTGTCGTCGTGAATATCCCGAAAAAGGGTCTCCCGAAACTTCGGAAGATTTCCGGTACCGACGAGCATCTCCTCCATGACGAGGTAGGGTGGATAGACTTCCTGATACCCGTGCTTTTGAGTGTGGTAGTCGATCATCCAGGCGATAAGCGCACGCTGAAGCCGGGCGCCATCACCTCGCAAGATATAGAAGCGACTGCCAGAGACCTTTACGCCCCGCTCGAAATCGATGATTCCGAGTCGTTCTGCCAGATCCCAATGCGGGATCACCGGGAAGTCGAAATCCCGCTTTTCTCCCGTTTCGGAAACGACAACATTCTCCTCTTCACTCGCGCCAACGGGAACGTCGGTTGCTGGAAGGTTGGGTACGAGGAGCATCAGCTGGTGCAAGTGCTCATCGATGCCCCTGAGTTGATTGTCGAGACTGGAAATCTCGTCACCCAGCTGCCGCATCTGGTCAACGAGGATCTGTCGCTCTTCAGCGACTTTG
>JBGTJM010000195.1:0-5674 GCA_041745115.1 Thermomicrobiales bacterium | reverse complement strand
CTTTTGCGGAGCGTTTCGCATCAGGGATTGCAGAACCGGCACAACTGCAGGCACGACATGACGCATCAGCATTCTAAGTTCTCCTCTTAGCGCTAAACCTGTAAGAATCCGCTATCTGGTTGGGCAGCTCGCTCCCATTACCGCGAGCCCTGATCGTCGCCCGACCATGTCACTATCGTATGCATACCGGCGCGAGGACACGTCAGCCGAATTACGCAGTTGGCGGATCGGCCGATACGTAATCGGCTGCCAGAAGTGCAACAGTGTTGTGGGATAGGTTGGAGACGCTTAGTTAGGCGGCGAGGTGAGTGGAGTCCTCGATCAACGCCAGCAAACTGGCGGCCAGCCGCTGCAGCTCCCGTTCCAGCTCGGCGCGTGGGAGCTGCAGATCGACACTCAATCGGCGGATTGCGACCGGGCTGTTTCGCACGTGGATGAGATCGTCGATGAGCAGCTCGTGCCGGGGGTAGATCAGCGCGGCGCGATCGATGTTTTCGATGACTGCGTATCCCAGCACCTGGTAGAGGGCGTTGTGATGGTGGTCGTCGGGGGCAATCCGCGAGTATTTTGTGTCGGCGATCAGCACGCAATCTCGGTGACGGCGAAACACGAGATCGGGACGAACATTGATTTGCTGTCCGACGTCGAATTTCATGCGATCCTGGGCGCTGAGATCGAACCCAACTGGCATCAGCGGCAGCAGCGCTTTGTAGATGAACGCCTCGAACAGCACGTTCATATCAAAGAGAAATGTGCGGAACTCGAAGAGGCCGTCGTTCTCCGAGATGGTCGAGCCGTCCATGAAGAGCTTGCAGAGGCGGTGGATCGGCCGATAATCGTCGTTGAGGCGGTGATAGGCGAAGCGATCTATGACCCGTGATGGATGCTGGGTGGGTGTCACTTCGCCGAGCAGCCGGTCGATCCGCAACAACTCGCCGCGCAGTTCGGGCTTTGTCACCCAGTGACGCACCACATCGACGACCTGGCGGATGATCTGGTTTTCGGCGATGTCCCAGGTGAACTCCGAGAACTGGCAATACGTGCGATGGCGCTGGACGTGATTCAGACGGAGGTCCTGCGAAAAGCTGATCTTGCCCCGCACGACCGCGAGGTTCTCCTCGGTATCACGGTAGCTGCGAAAGAGGCCGTCGCGGATGCGCTGATCGACGAGCTCCGCAAAGTAGCGAATCACGAACTCGAAGACCTCGTCGATACGCTGGAAGGTGGCTATTTCGTCGAGAAAGGATGGATCGAGGTCGAAGGTGACCGCGAGCATGTAGAAGAAGTTCTCGATACCGACTTTGGGATGGCATTCGAGCCGGATGCCGGATGGCAGCATGACCACGCCTGCGTTCGGTCCGGGATTCAACGTATAGACATTCTGGCCGACCGCAGGTTCGACACGGATCTTCGTTCGCCTTAGAAGGTAATCGACGTCGTCAGAATTCAGGTCGACCACCAGATTCTGGTATTCCGAAAGCACGATGTGCGGTGCATGGTCCGCGTCGACGCTCACGGCTAGACCTCATCCGGACTGAGTCCGTCTCGGTGCGGCTCCAGATCGCTGGTCTCGCCGATTGCTCTCAGTTGCCAGGGAGCGAATTCCTCGACGCGATCGGCGCCGCCCCGCACGGTGTGGAAGTACTCGTGCAGGAGGGGCTTCAGCGCGAACTCCCAGACCTGGCGCAGCTCGGCGTCGGTCGTGATCTGCTCCCGCATGAAATAGGAGTGTCCGATCTGATAGTCGTCGGTCAGAGCATTGGAGATCTTGCGGTTGATGTCGATGAAGTAGGCGAGGAGCTGGTGCTGCTCTGCCGGAGGGATGCCGGACTGCTGCAACCACCGTTCCAGAACCGGTGCGGTCGTGCCGACGACTGGTCGCAGTGGATAGAAATAGAAGCGACGACGCAGGGCATAGTCGATCATTGCCAGGGAGCGATCGGTGGAGTTCATCGTGCCGATCAGGAAGAGGTTGTCCGGAATGCGGAGATGGCTGCGACTGGTGCCCATCGCATCGAGCCAGGTGTTGGCCAGCCTGACCGGCTTGTCCCGGTATTCGAGAGCCATCAGCAGCTCACCGAAAATGCGGGAGAGATTGCCGCGGTTGATCTCGTCGATGATCAGGACAAATGTCTCATCGGGCCGGGACTCAGCCCGCTCGCACATCTCGAGGAAGATACCGGGCTGAACGTGATAGGTCAGCTGACCACCTGAGGTCTCGGGCCGGATTCCCTGCACGAAGTCCTCGTAGCCATAGGACTGGTGGAACTGGACCAGCTCGATCCGGTCGTCGTGGTCGCCGTCGAGTGGATTGCCAGTGAAGAAGCGAGCGAACTTGTCGGCAATGAAGGTCTTGCCTGAGCCGGGTGGTCCTTCGAAGATGAGCTGCTTTTTGTTCTCAAGGAGTGATTGAATAGAGAATACTTCGATCTCGTTCAGATACACGAGCCCCTGAAGCGTGCTCGTTTCGGACACAGGCGGCTCGATTCCAATATCGATTCGATTATTTGCGATGAGGTATAGAAACCAATCCAACTCGAGAAAGTCTGGTGCGGCAAGTTCCTCCTTAAGGGTCTTGACTGAATCCTGAAACGCTTCCAATGAGTCCGCCGGCATGCCAAGTTGCTTGACTCCAGCAATCGATTGTTTGTTGTAAATCGCGAACTCCTCCGGATGCTTAGTCATTACAAGTCCTGAAGCAGTGCTGATTCCGAAGCCCGGTATGTCTGAGATTTGGCGGGCCTTCTCGACTGGTTCCAAGCGGTCGTCGTTTAGAACTTCTAGTGCTGTCTGCAGGCTCTCAGCACGTCGATTTTGATCGATCATTGGAGCGAAAATCCCCGTACTTGGTCTCCAAATATAGTTCCCTCGAAGTCTGAGGTCGCCATCAGAAAGCGCGTCCGCGAGCAAGGACACGGTTTCGTCGTCCAAGTCACGATCCATGATCTTGAGAGATTCGCCTTTGGATACTAGAGTGGTAGTAACTTCCAGCGGCCAGATATCGTCATTGAAATCCTCAAGCGTCAGGCCTTGAACACGCCCCAGCAGCGATCTGAGCTGCATTGATCTCACTCGTCGAACAGCAATAGTCAATTGATTCTGTGGTAAGGCGGCAAACTCGTTGAATGCGATTTTGATCGGTGATCCAACCAGATCGCGGTCTGCCCGATCTCTGGATGGTCCGTCGTTTCGCCATTCTGCAAGCACTTCATAGTCAAAAAAGTTGAAATCTTCGTTTGGTGTCTCGCCGGACAATGCAATTCGGATTTGCCGCAATCTTTCGTCGGCATCAGCTGATGACGCGAAGCGAGAAAATGCCGGTGCCGAGGCTATTCTGGCTTTCAGCTTGTCGTTGAAAATCGGCTCGAACTCCTCCGGAAAGAGCAGGTGGAGAAGCATGTTTCGACCGGAAGAACTGCCGGGAATCTTGTTAGAAGCGTCTTTGATCGTCGCCTCAATGGCTCTATGGTCCAGAATGTCAACGCTTTCGGCCTTGATCCGCCTTCCTGTTTCGAGAAACAGTGCGAGACTGGCATGACGCATAAGCTGAAAACCCTGCTGGAAGAGCGTGCCCTCCTTGGCTCCAATTGACTCTTTGATAGCTTGCTCAACCAGGTCAAAAACATAGGGTTGCTGAGACCACGAGGCTGAATACTGAACCATCCCGATCTTATGGCTCACGTTGAGGTCTCCAGGGAATAGGTAGAAAACGGCGAAGGCGTCTCCGATGCATCGCCGCACAGCCGTTGATTGATCGCTGAATGCCGTTTCGTAGTCGCCCCCAGTTGCCGATTTGGCCACCCTCAGGGCTAGCACAACGTCTCGTGCGAGCTCCAGGTTTTCGACCGACCACGTCGGTTCCTCGAGATCGGGCCAGAGGAGAGATTTGTCCTGGACCAGACAGCGCTCGCGCCACTGGTCGGCCACTTCATAGACGGCTTCGCATCCGGGGACTCTGGGCATTGATGGTCACTTTCTCTCAGAGCGCTCTGCTGATGCAGGCGTTTCGCGGACCCGGTGGATGGCATTCGATTGGAAATGGTCATGCGCCGGGTCGCCGGGCGGTCGATTTCTCTGGCATGATTCATCCAGTGTAGCAAGCGTTTGCGAATGGAGTAGCATCAATGCCGGAACAGGTCGGGATCGGGGTGATAGGGGTGGGGCTGCTGGGACGGCGCCACGCCGAGAATCTGGCATGGCGGATCCCCCATGCGAGATTGACCGCCGTGGCGGATGTTCGGGCAGAAACCGCCCGCTCGGTCGCCAGCGATCTCGAGGCGCCACGTTCCTACACGACGGCTGAGGAGCTTGCCGCCGATCCGGATGTGGAGGCGATCGTGATTGCCTCAGCCGATGATGCGCACCTCGCCGGGATCATGGCCGCGACCTCCAATCGCAAAGACGTGTTCTGTGAAAAGCCGATCACCACCTCATTGATCGATGCCGATCGAGCGCTGGCAGCGGTTGCGGCGGCGGGCGTTCGGATCCAGATTGGCTTCATGCGGCAGTACGACGCGGCCTGCCTTGCAGCCAAAGAGGCTATCGATGCCGGCACGATAGGCACGCCAGTGCTGATCAAGAACGCCCATCGCGGCAAGGATCCCTTCAACTCGCACCGGGACGCGTTGGAAGGGTGCGATCCGATGGCATTCGTCAACTCCAATATCCATGATTACAACGACGCACGCTGGTTTCTCGACGACGAAGCGGTGGAGGTCAGCGCGACTGGTACTCGCCTGAAGAGCGAAGCCGTACCGGATGGTGTCGATGCCGCGGTCAGCACTATTCGGTTCAGCCGGGGTGCGCTGGCTGATCTGGAGTTTGTCAGCGCCACCCGCTATGGCTACGATGTGCGCACCGAGATCATCGGCGACCGTGGCACGCTGTTCATCGGCTCGCCAAACGGCACTGGTTGTGTGATTGCAACGAACACTGGGATGCACCAACCGGCGATGGACCACTGGCTGAATCGCTACGGCGATGCCTATCTGGCCGAGATGACCGACTGGACCCGGCGAATGCTGGCGGGAGAACCGCCGTTGGTGACGGGCGAAGCGGGTCGTGCGGCGCTGGAGATTGCGATAGCGGCCCAGCGATCGATGACGGAACGACGGCCGGTCGCGCTGCCCCTGCAGGGAGATTGACCATGTTGGGACAGGAGCCGGACAACCTGCGGAGATTCAGCGGGCATGTGAACCCCGCGCTGTCGCAGACGCTGGTCGAGCTGATGGGGCTGCCTGGTCCCACCGGTCAGGAAGAACCAGTTCTGGCGTGGTGTCGGGAGCGCTGGTCCGCGCTCGGGGCCGAGGTCACGGCCACTCCGATTGGGAACGTGATTGCCCGGATTCCCGGCGACGGACCGAAACTGCTGATTCAGGGACATGCCGACGAGATCAGCTTTGTGGTGAAATCGATCGATGCCGATGGGTTTGTTTTTGTCACCGACGGCCAGACTGGCGGCCGGGGTCCCGGTCAGCGCTATCCGATTGGCCAGCCCGCGCTGATCGTAGGTCGCGAGCGGCATGTGAATGGCTTGTTCGCCACGGCAACCGGGCACATTCTCTCGACCAGAGAAGGTGGAGAGAAACCGCTGGGCCAGAACGACTGTTTCGTGGACGTCGGCGCATCGTCAAAGGAAGAAGCGGAAGCGCTCGGGGTGCATGTCGGGGCAGGG
>JBGTJM010000194.1:0-2706 GCA_041745115.1 Thermomicrobiales bacterium | reverse complement strand
AACGACCCAGAACTGGGTTTCGAGTTGCCTGGACACGCGATCCTCCTCGTCCGCGCCGGAATCTACATTATTGAGAACCTGTATTTGCAGGCGTTGGCGGCGGCTGAGGCATGGCACGTTTCCTTTATATGTACACCTCTCAAGTTCACTGGCGCTACTGGCTCCCCTGTCCGCCCGATCGCGATCGTTGCCACCTGAGAAAGCAACGAGATTCGTTTCGTGGCGACCTCGCCCCGCCTGCGGTCCGGAGGTTTATTCACGTCAGGCGGTGTCGAGCTTTCGACCGATCAGCATGGCGAAGTGCTCATAGCCGATATCAGTCGGGATCGCCGAGTACCGAATATCGAGCAACGCGTATCCGTCGGATTCCAGCTTCGACAGTCCAGCGTGAATCATCTCGCTCATTGACGGAAAGCGTTGGGACATCTCCCGTTCTCGTTCTGCACTGTCGCTACTATCTCGAACGACCAGTACCTTTACATCGCTCGGTCGAAGGGCCATCACCGTCTGTTCGTTCATGTCCGCTCCTCAATGCAATCAGGCTGTTTTCCGTGATCGGTTCACAGAATACCCACACACTGTGCGAGTTCTATCCGATGGTACTACGCCTTTCGATGCTTTCTGCCAGATCGCCCTCAGTGCACGAACCTCCACGTATTCGAGTTGCCGACTGGCAGACTCCAGGCAATACCACTCGCGGAGGAAGCGGAAGTCGCTGATCTTTCAGGTTTGGTGTTTCGAAGGTCTCAGCCAATCGGTGCAAGACTGATGATCCAGAATTTCACCGGTGAGCGGTTGATCGCTTGATAAGCTACCCAGGCTCCATGATTGATCGAAAGAGTTTCTCCAGCACCGACTTCAGCGCCTTCGTCAGCTGGTGAGTAAAACCCGCTCTCATCATACAGAACTGCACTTCCGTCGGAGACGTCGATATGGAGCTCTCCGTCCAGCACCAACACCAGTTCGGCACCGTTGACCACATGAGCTGAAATCCGGTCCCCTTGCCTGGCATGAACGTTCCACCCCTGTATCTGGAACGTTCCCGCAGCAGCCATCCGTACAATATTCGCCCCGAGATTCTCGATCACGATCTCAGAACCCATGAAATTCGGGGAAGACGGAAACGCAATGGCGTTGCCGTCCGGCGACACACGTATCGCCTCGACTCTGGCAAGCATCAGCACCGTCGGTCCCGTGTCGCCGGCTCTCACAGTGAACGAATTTCCCGCTTCGATAGTCGAAACGTGCGCCGTTTGGATTGGTTCTGTCAAGCTCTTCCCACCCCTAATCGTCAGCTGCGCCTGACCAGACTCAACGATCACCGCACTCCCCTTGTGACGCTCAACCATGATCCATCCACCTGGCTCGATCGTCACCCGGTCAACGCTCATCAATGTCGAGCCACTGCTAATTCGAATCTCATTGACTGACAAGGCATTCGTGGCGCCGCCGACTGGCAACGAGTCGGCCCACCTCTCGAGCACACGGCCCTTATCCATGCGGAGAAACTCTGCGATTCTCCACGAATCCGCGGGCTGAAACACTCCGTGTCCGAGCGGCTGACTGACTTGGCCCTGAACCTCGACCATCACGGCAACAACGTCTCCGTAGCCAGATGGTTCGGATGCCTTCAGCGCAATGCTCGGGTTCAGCTCATGGGCCTGCACCAGCAAAGCCTCAAACTCAGCACGAGATTGCAGAGCACCGGAAAAATCGCGATTGATGAAATCTGGATGGATCGAAGAATCGAGTTGTGACGTATCACCCGTCGCAATTACCGCGTTCACCGCTGCATAAAACGATGGGATCGAACCATTCTGGTCTGATACCTCATCGGAAGACGAAATGCGTGTTGCTCCAGGCGCTGGCTGAAGGCGGCTCATCTGTCCCAGCACAAATCCAGTCAGCGCGACAAGGCAAACAATCAAGATGATCATTCGTCCAGGCATGTGCATTCCACCCAACTGATTCCCGGTCCGCATCTGCAAAGATGTTCACTTAGGCCAATCTATAGCCAAATATAGCACTATTTCTCATGTCACTCCACGACAATCACTCACCTTTTGCCCACAGTTTTTCAGATCGTATTCCGTTTCTCCTCTCTCCTGATGCCGTCAGCGTTTTCTCTTGACTCGCAGCCACGTCGGACCAACGTTCTCAGTCCACTTGCCGACTCCCGCCTGGCTATGGCCCAACCTGCGGTGTCCGAAGGGAATGCTCGCTGCGCTCACCGTGTCGAAAGTCGCCATTGAATCGAGCACGTCGGATCTGCGGGTAGCTCGGGCTACGAGCACTTGCTGCTTCACAGTTCACTCCACCAACGACAATCACGACTGTAAATCGATAACGTGCAGATCTCATCGGGTGCGCTGGTGACCCACTTGAGCTGGCATCTGCAGGAGAAATTTAGCGGTCCACTCTCAATGAAGCGCCATGCCTGGTCGGACCAAGCCGCTATGCCGATATCTGTCGCACCTTCGGCTGATGCACGATTCGATCGCGGCGACTCAGCAACGCCACTTCAAATGGCAATCGAACAAGTCCATTCGATCTTGCGGTCTCCTTTGCGACCATTGTGAGCATCAACCGGACCGCACTGGTTACTTCGCCATCACATTCGGTGGGAAGCTGATGGCTGCACAACGGCGCGACAAATCGAACCGCTGAAAGCTCCCGTTCCTGATCGTTCTGCAACCGGTTCAGCAG
>JBGTJM010000193.1:0-12797 GCA_041745115.1 Thermomicrobiales bacterium | reverse complement strand
CGGGGGGCTCGTGGCCGAGAGCGACGTGGACCCACCCGGTCCCATCCCGAACCCGGTCGTGACCCACGTCAGCGCCGGAGAGTACTATGGACCTGGTCCATGGGAGGCGAGGCCGCTGCGAGCCCCCCAGGCGACCTCGGGGTATTTCATTTCGGAATCCGAATGATTGCTCACCCGCCTACTCTGTCAGCAAGCTGCAAAGGGTAAACTCTTGTCTTCACCTCATTTTCGAAACATCGACTCGGGCGCAACGTCTCATGGTCCCAGCAAGAAGCTCATGGCGACAGGGCTCCTGGCTGGAGCAGCAGCAGGGGCATGGGCGACTAACCGCCTCCGGAACTCCGCGTCGCCAACGGACGACCACGATCTGGTGATTCCTGATCCCATTGTTGATTGGGAACAGGCCAGAACCCTGGCAATCAACATGAATCGAGGCGCCGCGCTCACCGCAACAGAGCGCACACGCCTCGATCAGCTCTACCAGCAGCTCACCGAGCAATGTATCCCGCTCGTCGGAGACTATATGGGAGTCGAGTTGCCCCCGGGCGCGGGACAGTCGTTTGCGTTTGACCGGGTCGACTGGATCAATGCGAACATCGACGCTTTCCGCCATATGCTGACTCCCCTCGAGCCGCTGCTCACCGGAGCCACCACTGACAAAGGCCGCCTCTCAGCCACGCTCTCGTCAGCAAACCGTCGCATTGTGGCTGCAGAGCTCGGCGTCCTCCTGGGGTACCTCGCTCGCCGGGTGCTCGGTCAATATGATGTTGCCCTGCTCGGTCGCGAAAAGGTCGAAAGCAGCAAGCTCTATTATGTTGAGCCCAACATCGTTCACCTGGAGAGCACGCTTCGACTCCCAGGCGAAGAGTTCCGCATGTGGCTCGCGCTCCACGAGACCACCCACGTCTTTCAATTCGAGGCCTTTCCATGGGTCAGGCCTCACTTCAATGCAATGCTTGAACGATACTTCGGCTACCTTCAGGAAGATGCCCAATACTTGACCGAAAGTGTCAAGAACCTTCGCATTTTTGTCGATCGAGCCCGCAATCGAGGCAATACGTCGGGCAGTTGGATCGAAGCGCTGATGAACGACGAGCAAAGGGCGCTCTTTTCAGAGATGCAGGCCCTGATGTCGGTCATCGAAGGCTATTCGAATCATGTCATGAACGTGGTCGGCAAAGAGCTGCTGCCAAACTACGCCACGATCAGCAAGAAGTTCGAAGTGAGACAGCGAAACCGCAGCAATGCAGAGCAGCTCTTCGCAAAAATCACCGGCCTCGACTTGAAGATCGAACAATACCGGCAGGGTCAGCAATTCGTTGACGCGGTCGTCGCCCGACACGGGCACGCCTTTGCACTTAGGCTATGGGAAAGCCCCGAGTCTATTCCCACGCTCGAAGAAATCAGGGATCCTGAAGCTTGGGTGGCCCGCATGAATGTCACTCCGAGCTCCGAACCAAGGATCCACGACGGCTTCAGCGGTTAATGCCGAAAGTGCCGCTGACCGGTGAGAATCATCGCCATCCCGTAGGCATTGACGGTACCTATCACTTCCTGGTCTCGCACCGATCCGCCTGGCTGAATAACCGCAGTGACTCCCCCTACCGCCGCGGTCTCGACTCCATCCGCAAATGGAAAAAACGCGTCGCTTGCCAGAACGGACTCAGGAAGATTACGGCCTGCTTTGCGAGCTGCGATAGCCACACTCTCGACCCTGTTCGGCTGTCCACTTCCAACTCCGACCACCGATTGGTTTTTGGCCAGGACAATCGCATTCGACTTCACGTGTCGTACAACACGCCACGCAAAACGAAGATCGTTCATCTCGCTTTCGGTCGGACGCCGATTCGACACGACCTTCCAAGTCTCTTCCTGCTGACTTTGATCATCAGCCTCCTGAATCAACCACCCTCCCGAAACCACTCTCATCTCAAGCCCATGTGATCCCTCAGGCGCCAGTTCTGCTTCCAGCAACCGCAGATTCTTTTTCTTTTCCAGAATCGACATTGCAGGCTCGCTGAAGCCAGGTGCGATCAAAACCTCGCAAAACAGTTTGCTGACTTCAGTTGCTGTTTCTTCATCGATCTGGCTGTTGGACGCCACGATGCCACCAAACGCCGAAACTGGATCGCCCGCGAGCGCTCGCTCATACGCATCCACCAGACTGTCGCTGACAGCGAGTCCGCAGGGAATCGTGTGTTTGATGATGGCAACCGCTGGTCGGTCCCATCCCTGCACACAATTCCAGGCCGCATCCGCGTCGAGGAGATTGTTGAACGAAAGCTCCTTGCCATGGAGCTGCTTTGATCCAATAACACCCGCCCGGGACTCGAAGGAGTCCGACTGGTAGGCCGCAGCGTGCTGATGTGGGTTCTCACCGTATCGCAAATCGAGCGTTTTTCTTCCAGCAAACGCTATCTCCTCAGGAAACAACGAGTCATCACGTCGAAAATACCGGGCCACCGAAGCATCGTAAGCGCTTGTTTGGGCATACACCTTTGCGGCAAGTGACCGGCGTGTGGCCAGATCAGGGCCTCCCGCTCTGAGCGCATCGACCACGGCAGGATAGTCACCGGGCTCGACCACTGGAATCACATGTTGATGATTCTTGGCTGCTGCTCGCAACATCGCGGGCCCACCGATGTCGATCTGCTCGATCGCTTCGAGCTCGGTCACATCTGGTTTGGTAATCGTCTCGACGAATGGGTAGAGATTCACCGCCAGTAAACCGAATAGCTCGATCCCATGCTCCCCCATGGAGATTTGGTCGCCTTCGAGTTCAGGCCTGCCAAGGAGCCCTCCATGAATCAGTGGATGCAGCGTCTTCACTCGACCATCCATGATTTCCGGAAAATCTGTTATGTCACTCACACTGCGAACCTCGACACCGGCCTTCCGCAGCGCTGCCAGCGTTCCGCCAGTCGAAACGATCTCCCACCCCAATCCGGTCAACGCTCGGGCCAGCTCGACGATGCCAGTCTTGTCATAGACGCTCAGTAGTGCTCGCATGCTCTCCTTCGGACTCCTTCTCTATCCGCTCCGGCAGGTCGTTGCCGAAGCATCGTCGATAATAGCAACCAGTATGGCGATCCTGTTCTGGAGTCGGCCCCCTGTATGGCGACAGCAGTCCACATTCCACCCGAACCAACGATCCATAGCCTGCATGCAGACTCCCAGCCGATTGCTATGGTCCCTGCTGGCCGCACCGTCGTCTTCTCCGTCGGGGACGACATGTATCGCAATCTATCATCAGATGATATAGACGCGGGACGGGTCGACTTTCGCAAAGTGAATCGCCTCTGCGGGCCAGTCTGGATCGACCAGGCACAACCAGGAGATGCAATCGGATTCACCGTCGATTCAATCGAACCTGGACCAATCGCACACGTTCCATTTGTCGCCAGATGGAGGTCGCAGTTCTTTGGGCTGTCGTCATCAACTGTCGACCGGTTGCCTGTGGACCGAAATGCAGTTCGTGTAAGCGAACGCATTTCCATTGACATCCAACCCATGATCGGCTGCATTGCAACGGCTCCTGCATCCGGGACACTGTCGTCGCTGGCGCCAACTGGTCCAACTGGTGGCAACCTCGACCTACTGTCGCTTCAAGCAGGGGCAACGATCTGGCTTCCGGTCGAAGTGCCTGGAGCGCTCGTGGCACTTGGCGATTTGCACGCCTCGATGGGTGCCGGGGAACCATTTGGCGCAGGGCTTGAATGCAGCGGCATCGTGACAGGGCGATTCGCTATTGCACCGAACCTCAAGCTTCCTGGACCCAGGATCGAGTCGGCGAGCGTGATTCAGTTTGTCGGCTGTCATCGTGACAGCGACCAGCAATCCCAGCGAATTGCCATTCAATCAGCCATGGCGTGGCTGACGGACGCTTGTGCCTTGACAGACTTCGAAGCCCGGGCCATTTTTGCCGCTGCTGCAGACCTCTCACTTGGCGGACCAGCCGGTCACAATCACCTTGTTTCGTTCGATCTTGAACGCCTGGAGCGAGCGGGCGTAAAGACAGTGAGGCTCACCGCATGAGGGCTCGCCCGTACTCCCGGGAATCCTGAAACATCAAATCCGAGGAAACGACGTAAGATCGGTCGGGCATTCCCGAGTTGTCCGGGAGACGATCTGAAACAACGATGCGAATGCGGAGCAAACTCCAACTGATTCCGGAGGCAGATTGCGATGAGTGACCGGTCGATAGCAAACTACCTCGAGTCAGTAGCAAGTGCATCTCCGACTCCGGGCGGCGGCAGCGTTGCGGCAACTATGGGCTCACTCGGCTGTGCGCTGGGAGAGATGGTTTGCGCGATTACAAGCTCCAGAACGACGCAAACTCACGACCAACGACTGGCTGAGACCCAAACACACCTCTGCGATAGGCGCGTCACACTGTTAGCGCTTGCCAGCGAGGACGAAGATGCATACCTGGCTTATCGTTCAGCGAGAGCACTGCCGCGCGAAACGGCCGACGAAAAGCAAAGGCGATCCAAGGCTTTGGCGGAGAGCCTGGGCCACGCCGCCGAGGTGCCTCTGCAGATCGCGGAGCGTTCATGCGAGGCCCTGGAGAGCCTGGGAACCGTGGCTGAGCTTGGATCCACCTATGCCCTGTCAGACGTGGCGACAGCATCATACGCGCTCTCAGCGGCAGTGAAAGGCGCTCTCGAAAACGTCTGGGTCAACCTTCGATCAATGAAAGACGCCAGGCAGGCAGCTGCACTTCGACAGCGCGCGGAGGAAGTTATTGCGCGGGAGGTTTCGGCCTCGTCGACGGTTCGAGAGATGGTCGCCGATCGAACCTAGGATCCTGCAGATGCGCGTGCGGCCCACGCCCCCCTGGTGCGTGGACGCGGGCTCCGCTGGCAACCTCGTTTGCAAGAGTTGCACCTGAGTCGCTCAGGCTGACATCCAATGGGGCCTGCCTTCTGTTCATACCGGCGATTCCCACCGTCGGCATATTTTCACCCTGGTGACGGCAGGAGACCATTCAGCCTGAGGCACCCCTCTCCGGGTAAAACTGCCCACTTGTTGAATGCCTGGGAGTTTGCGCAAATCCGGCCTCTGGAAAAGGCAACACTTAGCAGCGGTTGCTTTTTGATAGTATCAGGGGTAAAATGTCACCATGTAGTCGGAAAAGTTAATAGGTCCGTGGAGCACGAGGAGGAGTCACACCATGACCCAGTCTGCGATTTCCCGACGTGGAATGCTGAAATCAACCGGCGCAGCGTTCGCCGGGCTGACCGTTCTGCGGCTCACCGGCCCAGCATCCGCCTTCCAGGACGATGCCAGCTCGGAGGTCATTCCATGGTTGGACCAACCTGCAGAGAATCCGGTGCCGGACGTCATCGTCCATCAGATGACCTGGGAGGATCTCGACTCCTGGATTACTCCGAACGACGACTTTTTTGTCATCAAGCACTTCAACGAGCCACAGTTGACCGAGGCCGACTGGACGCTTGAGATCGGCGGCCTCGTGGATCAGCCAGCATCACTGTCGCTTGCGGACCTTCGGGCAAAGGACCGACAAGAGGTTACGTTCACAATGGAGTGCTCCGGGAACAGCGGACTCCCCTTCTTCACCGGCGGCATCGGCAATGCGATGTGGGCGGGAACGTCCCTGGCGTCATTGCTGGAGGAAGCGGGAGTGCAGGAGCAAGGCCGGGAGGTCGTATTCTGGGGTGCGGATGCTGGAGAGCAAACATGGCGGGACGCGACCATCACCGAGCAGTTCGCCCGCAGCATGTCGGTTTCCGATGCGATGAATCCCAACAACCTGATCGCTTATGAGATGAACGGAGATCCGTTGCCAAATCTGAACGGATTTCCGGCTCGCCTCATTGCTCCAGGTTGGTACGGCGTGGCGAACGTGAAGTGGCTGACGCGCATCGAAGTGCGAGATCAGCGCTATCAGGGTCATTTCATGGCGCGGGATTATGTCACCATCCGTGAAGAGGAACTCGACGGTGAATCGGTGTGGACCTTTACCTCCATCGCGCACGACCGCCTCAAGTCTGCTCCCGCAAAGGTGATGAGGGACGGCGACGGGTACACCATCATGGGTGCTGCCTGGGGGGCGCAAATTTCCGGAGTAGAAGTGCAAATTAATGACGGTGACTGGCAACCGGCAACGTTGACCACCGGAGAAGGAGAGGAGTTCGCCTGGGTCTTCTGGGAGTTTGATTGGGGAACTCCTGATGCCGGGGAGTACGCAATCACGTCCAGGGCGACGGATACTAGCGGAGCAGTTCAGTCAGCACCGGACGACCCTCTCCTGAGCGGCAAGCAGACGTTCTGGGAGAGCAATGGTCACATCACGAGACGGGTCGAGATCGTCTGACCAGCGCGCTTCGTTTTGAGGCGGCCCTCGATGCTGTGCATTGGGGTGCCGTCGTCTTGAGGCGATTGCCACCCAATGCTAGTAGTCGGCTGGGTCTTCGAGGGGTTCAAACTGCCCACTAAGCAAGCCCGTTCTTAAGCGCTACCGATACGGCTGCTGATCGATTGTCGACTGACAGTTTGGCAAGGACATGCGACACGTGAACTCCAGCAGTTCTGGGACTCATGAACAGCGCATCCGCAATTTCAGCATTGGATCGACCTTCCGCCATCAACGCGAGCACTTCACGCTCTCTCGGAGTGAGGTTGAAATCATTGACTGGCTTGCCTTCGATTTCAGGATCCAACGAGTCACTTGCGACAGTACTTGCGGCGAATGTCAAACCCGCTTCTATCGCGTCGACAGTTTCCATGTTCTGTCCGACGAGCCAGTGTTCCGAGAATGCTGCGTCGCCAAGTCGTGCGCGAAGTCTTCCGTAGATCATCGCGTAATCGTCGACCAGAGCCGGCTCGAGAGGAACACCGTAGACGGATCGCACCTTATCTGCTGCACCAAACAATTGAACCGAAATCTCAGCAGATCGTTCCGCTTCAGCGGCAATAGCCAAACCCTCAAGGGCGTTGGCAATGTGCCACGCCTGCATTTCATCGGGCGGGATACTCAGGCTGAGCGCATACTGCTCCTTCGCCTCCGCCAGGCGTCCCATCTTCATCAGGACCTGGCCGAGAAATCGCTGAGCGAGGGCCGCACCGTAGGGATAGTCGACACGTCGATGTTCCTCGACTGCCTGCTCGAGCATCGCTTCGCCCTTTGCCAGATCTCCTGCACGGGCCATCACCAGCCCCAGGTTGCTCAGTACGGTGGCAGAGAACACCGTCATGCTACTTCTGCGCGCGGCGTCCAGCGCCTCCTCGAAAAACGGTATTGCTTCAGCAGCTCGCCCCTGATCCTGATAGACGACGCCGATACCGAATTTTCCCTTCGCCAGCAGTGGAAGGGATTCAGCCTCAGCCGCCAGTTCACATCCACTGAACAGGGATTCAAGCGAAAACGCAAAGTCGCCCATCTCGATGGAAATCAGCCCTCCCCCAATCATGGCCCGAGCGCGATGCTCGATGGGAACATCGTCTCCACTTCTGAGGGCTTTGTTTACCCAGGAACTGCCGTCGAGGAGCACGCTCTTCGTGAACCAGTAAGGAGACATCGCGCCAACCAGCCGTAGAAGCGCGCCATACTGGTCAGTCCGCTCAAAATGCTGCAATGCGCCCTCAATATTCTGACGTTCCACATCGAGTAGATCGAGCGATTGCTGCTCAGGACCTTGCGATACCTCGAGCTCGACCTGAACACGCTCCACAAGCGTCAGCACATACTGAGCATGTTCCTGAACGGCGCTCTCGTACTCTCCCAGCAGTTTCAGCTGCTCGATCCCGTATTCACGAATGGTCGAGAGCATGACGTATCTGGGCTCGTGGCGAATCGTGGAGTGTCCCGCCTCCAGAGCAAGTAGCAAACTCTGATTCACCAGTGCATAGACCGCATCCAGCGCGTCGAGGCCAATCTCGGAACCAATCGCTTCCGCCGCGTCCAACGAGACTGCGCCATGAAAGACAGAAATTCGCCGAAAGAACGTCTGCTGCTGAGGCGTGAGAATGTCGTAGCTCCAGGCCATGGCCAACCTGAGCGACCGATGCCGGTCCGGAAAATCGCCTGGACCTTCGGTGAGTATCTCGAAGCGCCGATCGAGCATGTCCAGCAATCGCCGGGGCGTCAGTATTCTGATCTTGGTTGACGCAAGCTCGATTGCAAGCGGAAGACCGTCCAGCCGCTGGACGATTTCCTGCACTGCATCGACGTTGTCAGCGTTCAGTTTGAAACCGGGAGATATAGCGAGGGCTCGTTCGAGAAACAACTTGGCTGAGTCGGAAACCCCTGAATCGACTCCGTCAACAGGCGTATCCGAGTTGGACGTGCTCAATGGAGCAAGCGGGTACACCCTTTCTCCAGTGACACTCAGTGGTGCCCTGCTTGTCGCCAGAATAGTCAATCCCGGACACCGTTTTATGAGCTCCGACAGATCAGCAGCACCAGCCAGAAGGTGCTCCATGTTGTCGGTTACCAGCAGCATTGTCCGACTTTCGCAGACGGCTTCGATTCGATTCAGGATTTGTGCAATGGTTGCGTCGCGGATACCCAATGCATGACCGATTGCCAGCATCAGCTGATTGGGATCTGCCAGAGATGACAACGAAACGAATGAGATTCCGGCGGCAAAGTGATCCTGCAACGTTTCCGCCACAAAGACGGCGAGACGCGTCTTGCCAACACCGCCTGGGCCAGTCAGCGTGACCAGTCGGCAATCATCCCTCGCAATCAGGCTCTGGAGCTCGTTGACCTCGCGATCGCGTCCGACCACCCCCGTGAGAAATCCGGGAAGCGGTCGGAAGCGCAACAAACTGGTCACAACGACATTGGAGCTTGTAGCTGCGGCCGCACCGCTGGGAGAATCTTCAGGGGGTCGCTGCATTCTCCGCCATCGACTTCCTGATCATCAGACAGGGCTCGACTCTTGGACGGCGACGAGAACCAGTGTCTTTTGATGCGAAACAGTCATGATCCGTTAATTCTTGGTCGATATTGTAACGCTTCTGCAACATGAGGGGCGGAGATATCAGAGCAACCCTCCAAATCGGCGATCGTCCTCGCCAGCTTGAGTACCCGATGGTAGCCTCGCGGCGACAGATGCAGCCGATTCACCGCGGTTCGCATCATTTCGTCGCCAGCAGAGTCCAGTTTGGCGTGTTCGGAGAGTTCTCTGGGCCCCATGTCCGAATTCGTCAGCAGTCCGCTTCCGCTCAGACGATGTGCCTGAAGCGCGCGTGCCCTGGAAACCCTCGACTGGATCTCAGGCGACGTCGAGCCGGACCGCTGAGCTGCCAGTTTCTCGTATTCAACGCGTGGCACATCAATGTGAATATCGATTCGGTCCAGCAACGGTCCGCTGATCTTCTTCTGATATCGCTGAATCACGCCTGAACCACACCGGCACTCGCGGGCCGGATCTCCGTAATACCCGCACGGGCAAGGGTTCATCGAACCAATCATCATGAAGTTCGCTGGAAACGTTACCGTTCCACTGACGCGAGCGACGGTGACCTTGCGATCCTCCAGCGGCTGCCTGAGCATTTCGAGCGTGTTCCCGGCGAACTCTGGAAGCTCGTCGAGAAACAGAACGCCTCGATGGGCGAGGCTCACCTCACCAGGCCGAGGCCACGATCCCCCTCCAATTAATCCGGCGTTACTTGTCCCGTGGTGAGGCGAGCGAAATGGTCTTTCCCGCAACAACGGCGTTTCCGGCGGAAGAAGTCCACGCACACTGTATATTCGGGTAACTTCCAATGCCTCCTGAATGGTCATCTCGGGCAAGATAGTCGGAAGCGCTCTGGCCAGCATGGTCTTGCCAGAACCAGGTGGTCCAGACATCGGGGCGTTATGTGCACCTGCTGCTGCGATTTCCAATGCTCGCTTGACGTGCTCCTGTCCACGAATCTCGCTGAAGTCGGTCAAGTTCGATGCCTGGTGATTGTCACTCGGAGGTCCAGGCACATGAGGGGCGATCGGCATGTGGCCCGACAGGTGATTCACAATGTCTGCCAGTGTTCGGACGGGAACAATGTCGATGCCCTCGATCAATGACGCCTCACCCGCGTCGTCGGCAGGAACAAATGCCCGCCGCAGCCCCTTCTCGGCCGCCACAGAAATCATCGCGATGATTCCAGGTGTGTGGCGAACGGCTCCATCCAGCGACAGCTCTCCAACCAGGAGTGCATCAGTCAAGTCGGCGTCGAGCTGTCTCGATGCCAGCAACATCCCAACCGCAATTGGCAGATCGTACGTCGGGCCAGCCTTTTTCAGATCCGCAGGAGCAAGGTTGACGGTAACTTTGCCCATCGGCACTCGGCCACCACTGTTCCGGATTGCCGATCGTACCCGCTCCCGGCTCTCCTGAACCGCAGTATCCGGCAAACCAACCACGATAATGCCTGGTTGTCCCTGCCCGACATCGACTTCGACTTCGATGAGCACGCCATCAAGACCCGCCACGGCGCAACTGGTTACTTTTGCTAGCAAACCCAAACTCCACCAAACCCGAAAAGCTGACCGCTCAGGTATGGCTCCTCGCAACAATGTCCATAAACGCTCCGGCATCAACATGCAGGGCCAACTGATGCAAGGCCGGAAGCGCAGATCGCTCGAATCGCAAAACGCCGTGAAGAGCGCTCATCTCTACCACGGACTCCATCGACCGCGAACCATGAAAATACGATGGCACGTCAAGGAACGCGTTCAGAATGCCAGGGTCGATGCGCAATGCATCGCCGCTGAACACTTGTGGTGCTCGGCCCGAAATGACAGCGCGCAGCAGCATCGCTCGACGCAGCGAATACGTAAGGTCGTCCGATCCCTCAGGATTCGGGCCGAGTATGTTGACATAGCCGCGCAACCGGCTCAAGAAATCAGTTGCCTTCGCACCTGGAAGCTCGAACGCTCGATTGCGAAACGACTCCATCGTCGCATGCGTACCTCCAGCGAACACAAAAATGGCTGGTCCGTTAGGCCGAACATGTCCATGCTCGACGAATGCTCCATCCTGCATCGGGGCGAGGAAATTCACCAACCAGCCAAGCTCTGCCCCTTCCCGCGCCGAATCAAACTCGTCCCAGAACACCAGTGGCAGCGTTTGTTGAACCGAACAATCTCTAACGCGTTGCAATGCCGCCGGCAGGTCCTCTGGCGACTGAAACTGAGAAAGATTGAACTCCAGCTCACTGAACCGGGTATCTCCTCCGCTGAGCTCCTTCGCCAGCTGTTTGATCGCAAATGACTTCCCGGAACCCGGCGGACCAAACACCGCAAGGTTGAGAGGCCGCCGCTTCCTCGAAGTAGAAAGGTATTCTGAGACGATGTTTCGCAGGCTGCGCATCCCTTCGATCTCGATCCGGTCTACCGACGACCATGCACCCATCCGCTCGATGGGGATCTCCTGACCGGCAGCGCGCTCGCCTTGCAACGCGATCATCTGGGCGGCTTCGCGGAACCCACCCTCGAATGCCGTGTCGAACAAACGCCATTCAGGCTCGCCTCGGATTCTCGCAACCTGAAAAGGATTCTCGGACTGCTCATTACCTGAAACCACTCGAGCGACACGATCAATCGGGAATCGGATTTGCCACCCCTTGTTCTCGATCGTGGCATCAAACCCTCCATCGAACATGCTTCTTGCCGCGAGAAGGCCGTTCCGGGTTGCAGCCGCGAAGTCCGGTGAATCCGGATTCCTGGTGCATTCAGCAACAATCGAAACGACTGAACAGGTGCCAGCTCCAAACCCGATTCCATGGCGATTTCGTTCCCAGTCACCCTCCTGATTGAACGGATCGAAAAGCACCACTGATTCACTTCTGTTGTCCACAATCACGGCACCTGAGGTGGCCAGCAACACGATCACTCGCCTGGCAACAGCGATTTCGGGTCGACTTCGGACCGCTTCCGCAACTTCCTGGGCTGTTCGCTCCCAGGAAAGAGGCTTGCCAATCGGAGCACCTTCACGCCGAAGGTCGCCTACAGCGCACACGAGGGTTAATCGAGATGCGTGTTGAGATGTCAACGCATTCCAGAGCGTTCCCTGGCCCAGCGATCCAGTTTGCCGAAGCACGATATGCTCAGCTCCGTCCTCGACAATATCGCTCCAGGCGCTTGGTTCAGACCTGAATGGTTGCCCACCATCCTCGATAAAGAGGCAAGCCCGCCTGCCAGCGTCCGGAAATCGTGTGCTCGATTCCGGCGGCATGGTGATGGGATTCCATCCAACGAACCGGTCCATGCGCCAGACGAGCTCGCGATCTCCCACCTGCCTGGCGACGCGCCTCCAGACTGAGAAACTGCGAACGACTCCTGCCCAGTTTGGATCGTGTAGAGCCCGGTCGGGAACCGGGCTTCCGGTTCTCGAGCACGGTTCCCAGCCTGGTTGGCCGAAAACAGCATCGAGCAATTGGCCCACGAGAGCCGAACCGCCGCGATTCGGCCAAAGCGTGGGAGAGGCTTCTGACTCCCAGAGATACTGGGTACTAATCCCTTGTGACGGGGTTGCTTCGGCGAGCGCGATGAACCAGTCAATTGCGATATCCCCAGCAACCAGCACCTGGTGATGGGCAAAAAGATCAGCTTTCACGACTGCTCATGCTCAATTCAACTCCATCAGAACCTGTCACTGAGGGCGGCCAAGGTAGCGCTAGAATAACCGAGTCTGAGTCTTGCACGCCGCAGATCAACCGGCCGTCCTATCAATCGAACGTTTTTGATGGTGTCGCGTCGACATACAGGGAGCAATCAGCAAAGGTGACCGATCGTTGTCCAGAAACAGGTACTGCTCTTCGCATTGGAGTTGTCGGCCACCGAACGA
>JBGTJM010000192.1:0-2656 GCA_041745115.1 Thermomicrobiales bacterium | reverse complement strand
GTCCTACAATGTACCCGATGTCCCCTGGGTGCTGTATTTCACCGACGTTGGACACGCGATCCATGGCACCTACTGGCACAACAGCTTCGGCCAAGTCATGAGTCACGGCTGTGTCAACTTGCCCTTGGGATTCGCCGAGTTCCTTTACAACTGGGCGTCAGACGGCACCAAAATTGTCATTCATTGGTGAGTTCGCGATTTGCTGAAACCAGTCAGCGTTGATTTGAACATTGGCGACCTCTTTCTGGGTCGCCAATTTCGTGAATGGCAACTCAATCTGGTGGCGAAAGTCCGGGTGGCACTGGCATCATAGTCAGAGTCGAAAGCATGATGCTTGGAGAAACCCGCCAGGAGCATTGAATTCGAATGCAGTTACCCCTCGCAACCACATTGATTGCAGTGCTGGCTGCACTGTTTCTGAACGCTAGCATGGTTCAGGCGCACGCAGAGCTCGATCGGGCAGTTCCCGCACCAGATGCGGTAGTCGACCAGATACCGGATCGCATCGAGCTCTGGTTCACCCAGGAGCTGGCAGAAGGCTCAACGGCCACCGTGGCTGGCCCGGATGGCCAGCGCGTTGACAACGACGATGCTGCAATCGACTTGTTCGATCCAGATCGATCACTCCTGGTACTGTCGATGCCGGCAGAACTCCCGCCTGGTGAGTACACCGTAGAGTGGACAAGTGTTTCAGGCGAAGACGATGACACCGATACCGGCTCATTCGTGTTCACATTGTCTCCTGCAGCTACTCCGATCGCCTCTCCCCAGGCAAGCCCCGCAGTCTCGGCGTCACCATCAGTCGAGCCGACAGCCACCTTGGTTCCATTGACGCCGCTCGAAGAAGGGGAGGCTTCAACGCCAGATACGCGCGCCTTTGTGATAGCTATTGCCGTTGGCGCCGGCGCGGCAGCACTAATCTACGGATTCTGGCTCCTCGTCAAACCTCGAAACAGGCCACCTTCGGGGCCGTCTCCAGACATGGACGCTTAGGCAGTTGTGAGACCATACCGCGAGCGAGGAGTCTGATTGAGGCTGGCATCTGAGTCAGTGCCGTACCTGGCGGTGCTGTTTCCAGAAGGATGGTGAATCGAGCCGTGGGGAATACCGTCATCGTGGTTGGGAGCGGTGCCCGCGAACACGCTCTGGCCTGGAAACTGGCCAGAAGCCGCAACATTTCGAATCTCATCTGCGCGCCCGGAAATCCTGGCACCGCCCCGATCGCCGAGAACGTTGAGTGCCAGCTGGACGATCTCCAGAGCATTGTCAGCATCGCAATCGACCGCCGCGCCGATCTGGTAGTGATCGGACCAGAAGCGCCACTTGCCGCTGGCTTGGCCGATCGGCTTGATGATCACGACATCCCTGTGTGTGGTCCAACTGCGTCGGCGGCCCGCATCGAGAGCAGCAAATCGTGGGCCAAGGAGCTGATGGCCAGCTCTGGAGTGCCCACTGCACACTCGACGATCGTCCGCAATCGCACGGACATCGATCGTGCGCTTGCGCAATTTCATAGTCCCTATGTCGTCAAGGCCGATGGCCTCGCGGCTGGCAAAGGTGTGATCATCGCCGAAAATGCAGCCGCAGCGACCTCCGCGATCGAGTCCTTTCTGTCTGGCTCGATGGGAGGACCGGCCGAATCGGTGTTGGTCGAACAGTATCTTGAAGGCCAGGAGGTTTCGCTGCTGGCGCTGACCGACGGAAGGACAATCGTTCCGCTTTTGCCAGCCTGCGACTACAAGCGGGCGTTCGATGGCGACGTTGGGCCGAACACTGGCGGAATGGGTGCCTACGCCCCGGTACCACTCCTGAGCAAGTCGGCAATCGACAGCATCATCGCAACGGTGTTCGAACCAGTGATCAAATCCATGGTCGCGGCTGGATCACCGATGCGAGGCGTGCTCTATGCAGGATTAATGATCACCAGCGACGGCCCTATGGTCCTCGAGTTCAATGCTCGCTTCGGCGATCCGGAAACGCAGGTCGTGCTGCCTCTCCTCAAATCCGATCTGTTCGATCTGCTCTTGGCCACAGCAACTGGCACGCTCGATCAGATTCCCGTTCCCTCCTGGTCCACCGATTGTGCCGTTGGCGTTGTCGTAGCCTCCGGCGGATACCCTGGATCGTATCGGAGGGGGCTTCCAATCAGCGGCCTTGGTGACGATTCATCCACGTCGCTCCTCTTTCACGCCGGAACGGCAACTGGAAACGATGGCTCGATCGTTACCGGAGGAGGCCGCGTTCTCACGGCCGTGGGTCTTGGAGAATCGTTCGAGATAGCTGCTGAAAGGGCCTATACCCGGGCAACTGCCGTCTCATTTGAAAGCGCGTTCATGCGCAACGATATTGCATCTCGAGAATTTTCGGCATCCTGAATCAAACGGTTTCGACGACCAGCGCCTCCAGAATGCCGTCAGCAGAGAACAACTGAATCAGGTTCCAAATCTCGTCGAGGTGGTGGCGAACCTCTTCTTGTGTCACCCCTGCCACACCATACACAGTGATCAGAACCGCAGTCGTGTCTGTGCGTAGCCTCCCCGCTGTTGACGGTCCTGACACGATGCTCGAAAGGATCGTATTGCCGTCACGGTAGAAAAGATCGCCTTCCTTCACGTTGATCGTCTCGCCACGATATTGCTCGTACGCTTGGCTGCCA
>JBGTJM010000191.1:0-3975 GCA_041745115.1 Thermomicrobiales bacterium | reverse complement strand
CACCTGCCTGTTGTTGGCGGCTCAGACAAGATGTCGGCGGCTTCACTCCTCGGTGGAGTGCGAACGTATGCGCACCTCGGAGATAGCGAGTTCACCTACCAGAATTGGATGAGCTCAGTCCGGAAAGGCAACACGTTTGCGACGGTTGGCCCATTGGTAGATTTCACGGTCAACGGTCAGGTTCCAGGATCGCGAATCGACCTGAACTCGTCCGGCGGCACACTCGATGTAGCATGGCGTGTGGAATCGGTTCGAGTCCCAATCGAGCGCATTGAGTTGATTCAATCAGGGCAGGTTGTCGACGATCTGCAGGTTGGCGGCAAGCTGGTCGCCGATGGAGCGATGCAGTTGCCGGTGCTGGCGTCGACCTGGCTCGCTCTTCGGATCAGGGGAAGCTATCGCGGCCGCCCTGCAGATATTGCGGCGCACTCGAGCGCCATTCAGGTGATCGTTGGAGACAAACCTCTGTATTCCAATACCGATGCCGTTTCGGTGTTGCAGCAGATCGAGGGTTCAATCGCCTATCTGGATACGCTCGCCCCCAGAGGCGACCTGCATCGCCTGACGCAAATGCGAGCAAAGCTGGCTTCGGCTCATGCCAGAATGCATGACCGGCTTCACCGCGAAGGCATCGGCCACACCCATACCCCCATTCACTCGATTGATCACGCGACGGAGCATTGATTAACGAGTATCTCTCCTCGAACCGGCAAATTGTCGAAGAGGTGGAACCCTAAATGCCTCAACTGTAAAAACGGTCAGTATGTAGCTCAGGAAATCAATCGATCTGGTCAAAGCCCTCTGTTTTCCGAACGACCCTAGCGGTTTCGGCGAGTGCAGCGATGAAGATCTCAGCCATCCGGGCGGTTCGGGCACACTCTTCGCGGTCTTTTTCATTACTCATTCGCGCAGATAACTCATTGGTCGACGACCGTACGCCACGCATGTATGACTCCACATACGAAACCGATGCGGCACGGGGTCCCGGTTCAGGTTCAGGCGCGTGGGCCATGTTCAGGGTTGCCTTGATTGGCGAAAGCCCAAGTTGAGAAACCGCCAGGAGCGATTCTTCGTGAATTGGTCGATCGACGAGATCGATACCAACGTACCGATACACTTCCTGCCCGTCCGGCGCAAGAGCAATCGTCGCGGGCTTCGACATCTTCCCCTTCGCGTCCCAAACGTCAAACGGCGTGATTGCTTTGGACCCATCCGGATCACTCAGGATCGGGAAGGGCAAGGCGAGCTTCTGCACCATTGCCGCGTTCAGTCGAGGTGAATCGATCACAACTCCGGCGACCATCGCGCCATGAGCCAGGAACCGCTCGTAATTTCGGGCCATAACGGCCAACTGGCCGTTGCAGTATGGTCACCAGTCCCCGCGATAGAAAACGAGGATTAGCGCTCCTGCGCCGAGAAACTCATCGATGCAACGCGATTCGCCAGACTGGTCGACCATACACATCGATGAATTGTCCGCCATGTCGTATCCAATCACTTCAGTGCTACAGAATCGCCATACAAGCGGCGTTTCACGCTATCCAATCCACCATCGCTGGGAATGCGCTCTGAGTGGCTCAATGCCAACTCAATCCGATGATACCGCCGTTTTATGGGCCAGCACCCGGCGGCAGGAGGTGGCCTGACCACTAGCGCTCACTGTCGCTGCGTTTGGTGGCCAGTAGTGACAGCAGCGTTCCCCTGGCGATTGGAACTTCGGACTCGCTGATTCCGTGGATAAGAATAGGTCCATCGAACCCGGATTCAAAGAGGCAATTCAGGAACCAATTCCAGGGAACGATGCCCCTCCCGGCGGGAACAACGTTGCCAGCCAGGTCCCGGTCCTTGCCGTGGACAGAAAGGATCCTGTCACCGAGCAGATCAAATACCTCGTTGAGACGCTTCTCTATGAGTGCCGGTGAGACGCCGTCCAGAATGTTCGCCGGATCGAGAATGATGCCAAGCCGGTCCGAGCCGACGTCGTCGAGCAACATGCGAGCTTTGGCCGCGTCGCTGACCACATTCCCGGGCTCTGGCTCGATGCCAAGACGGAGATCATGAGCTTCAGCGATTTCGAGAGCCCTGTACATCGATGCATAGAGATCGTTCCAGGCAGCAGGTGATGAGTTATCTGGATGATTTCTCCACATATTGTCTCGGTCGCGAGTACCGGTGCACAGGCTAATCAGCGGTATGCCGATCGAGGCTGCAGCTGCTGCGAGGACTTCGAGACGCCGCAATCCGGCCTTCCTTTCGGCAAGGTCTGGATGAATCATGTTGAAGGTTCCGGATATGGCCGCGATGTGGACGCCACGCTCTCGGCACGTTCGACTGATCCGTCTGAGCGTATTCGAGTCGATTGTTTCCGGCATCGACGCCAGACCCGCGCACTGCATATTGAACTGAATGTGGGAAAACCCGTCGGCGACAATTGCGTCGAGGGTCTGCTCCAACCTCGGCCGAACGTACGTCTTCGCAAAAATGCCGATTTCCACTATGGACTACCTGACACAGAATCGAGTCTGACTCGCTCACCCGTGTCGGCCGATCGAGCGATCGCCACAAGTGCCTGGACGGCTGCCAGTCCATCTCGCGCGGTAGCTGCTCCTGAGTCAACGCCACGATGAATACGGTCGGCAAATGCTTCGACCTGTAAACGGTAGAAATGTGCATCTTCTCCGAGGACCCGGTGATAGGCTCCATCGACCGCAGAGAAGCATTCGACGTCGCTCGAACGGAGGTACCAGGGGTTGTAGGTCTTGCCGATTACGCTGCCATGCTCTCCATAAATGTGAAATCCCTCGTGCCAGTCCATTCGCACGGCGATCGTCAGATCGAGATGGCCATTGGCTCCGTTCTCGAGCTCGGTATCGACAAACCATGAATAGGCTCCAAACTTCTCGACAAGCCGGGCCTGCACAGAGACGATTTCGCCTCCCAGAAACCTTGCCGTATCGACCAGATGGCTACCGTGACCTAAGAGGAAATAGCGTTGTCTATCCGACTTTGGATCACCGGCTGGTCGTTTTGCATCGCTGCTTGAAGCGATGATCGGCTGAAGAGCGTCGGTCATGGAGTAGCGGTACGTCGAGTCGCAATACCAGGCTTTGAGGGCAAGCAACTCCCCAATTTCTGACTGGATGAACGTTCTTGCCTGCGCAATTCCGGGATCGAACCGCTTCATCGAGCCGACCTGCACGACCAGGCCAGTGTCGGCTGCCTTTTCTACAACCAGTCTGCACTCTTCTACCGAAACCCCGAGGGGTTTCTCCACTAGCACATGTTTCCCCGCGTCAAGGGCCCTTAGCGCGGCGACGACGTGAAACTGGTCGGCGATCGCGATAGTGACGGCATCGATGTTCTGGTCCGCCAGCATCTCGTCGTACGACGTATAGGTCGTCTCCGGCTCGTGCTGGACTTCCATTCTCCCGAGAAGGTCCTCCGCGACATCACAGATCGCATGCAGACTCGCGTTGCGAGACTTGCGAACGGCTTCGAAGTGGGCGGCTTGCGCGATTTGCCCGCATCCCAACACGCCAATACGGAGACGGTCAGCGTCAAATCCGAGACTTTTCTGCATCTCACATTCCTGGGTTGACACTGGGTCGCAGACTCGCAGCATACATGCTGCCGAGAAAACGGGACGAATGGCTGTTCAGTTGTTCCGGCGAATCGAATCCAGCATTTTCAGCAATGCTGCCAAGTGTGCTGAAGGAAAACGGATAAGGAACCCACCGGTTGCCGTGATCGGTGTCGTACTCGACGACTATCAGCTGACCGTCGACTTTGAGCATCTCCCTCCATCGAGACAGCACTGCTTGCTGGAGGTTTCTGGGAACATAATGAAGTGCGTTCGCCGTCAGTATCCCGTCGAGCCCATCGATGTCCAGCGGTTCGGTGAAGTCGTGCTGAAGTGTTCGAATGTTGGTGTGAGGAAACCGACCGCTCATTGCCTTTGAAAGCTGCCGAAGTGCC
>JBGTJM010000190.1:0-3911 GCA_041745115.1 Thermomicrobiales bacterium | reverse complement strand
CCCATTTGGGGTTTCTTCCCGCTAGGTGTCCGAAATGCAAGAAAGAGAGTCTGCTTGCCGTTTACCTCGGCAAGCGCAAAGTGACCTTTGCCGCTTTGGTGTCATTGCCGGTGGAGGAGCGGGTCTACCTCGAGTGCCTCGAGTGTGGGGCGAAACTCGGGGTCGCACCGAATCAGGAATCGGCAATCCGACAGCGAATGGTGTCACGGGAGCGATTGGCGGGCCTGGCCTCGGGTGCCTCGCAACTCGATCAGAATAGTCCAGATGCGCCGTCGACCCGTACCGCGTACCAAATTCTGCAGGTTGACACGAGCGCTGAACCTGAAGTCATTCAAGCCGCATTTAAGCGGCTAGCACTCAAATATCATCCTGATCGATCGACCGAACCCAATGCCCACGAACGCATGCGAGACCTGATTGCTGCTCATGCCGTACTGTCCGACGAAGAACGCAAGCGACGTTATGATCGCTCGCTGGGAATAGTCCGTCCGCAGGTCGTGGTACGCCCACCCGCAATGCGGGCTGATGAGATCTAGCCCCTTGGCCTATGACCTGAGTATGAACTCCGGCAGGCCATGTTCAGTATCTCTGGCGTGATCGAGATTAGGGCCGAATTCGGCCACTGCGGAGGCGATTGCAACCGAGACTTGATCGAGCGAGGCCATCACTGAATCGGCCCAATCGGCCTGCATTCGATGAAGCTCGATTTCGCTGTCGAATTCATCTCGATCGAGCTCGGTGGTTGTTCCGTCCGGCTCAACCCAGAGGTCGAGCTCGAGGTCCAGATCGCGGTAATAGTTAGTCCGGACCTCTGAAAGAGGCAGAGAAAAGTTGACATAATAGCCGACGGTGCGATCGTCATCAGTTCTGAATCGAAGAAGTGAGTACCAGCGATCGATGAAGAACCACTGATCAGCGCCGGCTCGTTCCATCAGCTCGATGCCTTCCGGTGTCCGCACCTCGACTTCACGGGGCCGGTAAAACGCGAACTGATGGTGAAGAATACGCCGCTCCCCATCCCTTGTGGGAATCGTCAGCCAGCCTCCATCGACCTGGTATTCCCAGGACGCGCCACGAAGCTTCTCTTTTCGATAATAAATTCGTTCTCGCATTCAATCATCCCCTGAGCGGCACCCTGGCCGGAATACCAGCGCGCCGTGGAAAGCGATCAGGAGTTGCACTCAGTTTATCCGCAATGACGAATACCGTCACCGGACATAGTGTGCTGGACACGGCCGGAACGACTTCGACGATACGCCCACCGGTCTGTTCGGCAGCAGACCGGCCCATCTCGAGCTCGTCCTGATCTATTTCGCCCTTCGGAAAGAAGGCTCGTCCTCCGGTTCTGAGCAAGGGCATCGACAGTTCCATCAGCGTCGCAAGCGGACCAACGGCTCTTGCAAGTGCCACGTCGAACTGGCCTCGGAATTCGCTGTTTCTGGCGACATCCTCCGATCGACTGTGTATAACGGCAGCGTTCTCGAGCTGGAGGGATTCGATCGCTGAGGTGATGAAGTCCGCTTTCTTGCCCGTTGCCTCAATCATGGTCACGCGCCACTCGGGAGCGGCAACCGCAAGGGGAATCCCAGGAATGCCAGAACCGGAACCAATATCAACAAGGTTGAGTGTGCTTCGGCTTCCCGGCGTGTTCGTTGCAATCGCTTTCCACAGCCGGAGTGAGTCCAGGATGAGCCGATTGTCGACATCAAGCGCTGTCGTCAGAGCTGTCAGATTGAAGCGACGATTTGCATGAAGAACATGATCGCGGAATGATCTGAGCACTACAAACGTGTGCGGAGAAACACCGAGTTCCGTGGCGAATGCCTGCCAATCGCCAGACTGAGGCGTTTCGTCCCAGTTGGCCATTCCGACTCAACCGACCCTTGCAATCGACTCGAGGTGGTCAACGGATAGCCGCTCGAAGGACTTTCTTTCCAGTATTTCAGTCACTGCTTTCACAAGGTGATCATCAGTCAGGCCGGCCAGCTCGCGAAGCCGCTTCTGTGAAGCCTGCTCAAAGATTGTGTCTTCGATCCCGAGCGTCACAACCGGGACCTCAATTTGATTTGCCGAGAGTACCTCGAGCACACTTGACCCGAATCCACCGGCAATAACATTTTCCTCGATGGTAACGAGGCATCCTGTTTGCCGCGCCACTTGCAAAATGAGTGACTCGTCAAGCGGTTTCGCGAATCTGGCATCGACGACGGTGGACGAGATTCCCTGCAGTGCCAGTTTATCGCCTGCCGATCTGGCCGCCTCAACCATGGACCCAATCGCCAGAATGCCTACATCCGAGCCTCTTCTGATGATGTGCGCTTTGCCGACGTCGAGTACTTCCGTAATATCGAGAGGTTCGACGCCAATGCCCGAACCACGTGGATATCGAATGGCTACCGGACCCTCGTTCATCGAAAGCGCGGTTTTCAGCATTCGCCGGAGCTCGTTTTCATCTGATGGGGCCATGATGGTCATACCGGGCAGGCAACCGAGGTATGACAAGTCGAATATGCCGTGATGGGTACGGCCGTCATCTCCAGCGAAGCCAGCTCGATCGAGCGCGAAAACAACAGGCAGTCGCTGGAGACAAACGTCGTGGATGATCTGATCGTAGGCCCGTTGCAGGAATGTCGAGTAGATGGCGCAAACGGGCTTGAAGCCCCGAGTCGCGAGCCCTGCGGCAAACGTGACAGCGTGTTGTTCCGCAATGCCAACGTCGAAAAACCGGTCTGGGTGAATCTTGGCAAATTTGTTGAGCGACGTTCCAGTGGGCATCGCTGCGGTTATGGCGACGATCCGATCATCTGAATCGGCGAGCTCGATCAGAGCTTGTGCGAAGACATCCTGGTACTTGGGAGGCGGAGCCGGCGTTCCAGGAGCAGCAACCACGGTTGCGGACACGCTGTGGCCCCGCTCTCCATCAAGCTCTGCATCCGCGTAGCCCCTGCCTTTTTCGGTCAGAACATGAAGGAACACGGGAGTTCGATGCTTCCGGGCCTGACGCAAAGACTCCACCAGTGATCGAGTATCGTGCCCGGAAATTGGCCCCAGATAGGTGAACCCAAGCTCCTCCCAGATCATTCGATGATAGACAAACTCTTTAAATGAGTCTTTCCACCGCTTCCCGAGCTCGATCAGGAGGTCACCCTGAGGCATCTTTTCGAAGAGGGACTGAATGTCATCCTTTGCTCGGTTGTATCGCTCGTCGGTTCTGACGCGATCGAGGTATTTGCTGATGGCTCCGACGTTTGGAGCGATTGACATTTCATTGTCGTTGAGCACCACAATGAAAGGAATGCTCTGGCTGCCCGCGTTGTTCAGTCCCTCGAAGGCCATCCCGCCTGTCAGAGCTCCGTCGCCGATGACCGCCACACTACGGTTTAACGAATCAGGGTTAATCAGGTGATCGGCGACAGCCATGCCCAGAGCCGCCGAAATAGCGGTACTTGCATGCCCGGCGCCAAAGGCGTCATGATCACTTTCGTCGCGAGACAGGAATCCGGAAATTCCACCTTCCTGCCGCAGTGTTTCAAACCTGTCGAATCTCCCCGTAAGCAGCTTATGAGCGTAGGCCTGGTGACCTACGTCCCACACAATTGCGTCGTCGGGTGAGGAGAAGACGTAGTGCAAAGCGATTGCCAGCTCGACCGTACCGAGACTTGCCCCGAGGTGACCGCCTGTCTTGAAACAGACTCGAATCAATTCCTCGCGAATCTCGGCAGCAAGAAGATCGAGCTGTTCAAAAGTGAAATGGCGGATATCAGAAGGTCTCGAAATGTTGGGCAACAGCTGCATCGCTGACAATGCTCCCAGAACTTCACACAGTTTTTCAGAGGACGCTCTGTCTGGTGGCCGAGGGTCATTAACCGGCCTGGACTGCGATGACCTTAGCGAACCGACCGGTGATCGTC
>JBGTJM010000189.1:0-6619 GCA_041745115.1 Thermomicrobiales bacterium | reverse complement strand
ACCCCCAACGCATGTAGCCGTCCCGCGAGACCGAACGCGATCTCACGAACTGCGCGACTGCTTCGACAATTGGCCTGCTTGTGCACGTGAAGCCAATGACCGTACCAATGCTGAGCGTCGTCCAGGCCTGCCCAGAAAGGGATGTCGAAGCAAGGTAGCGGCTGAGACCAGCCCAAATCAGCACAATGCTCAGCAGTCCGGCGACGAGTGCCGATTGGAGCCAGATCAGTCTCTGCTGCGGAGACGATCGTCCAATGTCCAGGGTGAGCAAAAGGGCCAGACCGAGTGCAAAGAGCAGCGTTGCATTGGTCGTGAGTGAACGGTCAGTGTTGTTTGCGCTCTGTGTCACCATCCAGGTCATTCCGACCAGGAAACAGCAACCGGCAATAAGCGGAATGTGAGCTGGTCGCGGCTGTCTCCAGGATTGGCCGGTGCCCTTCGCGATCAGCATTGCAACGCAAATGCCAATCAGTACGAGGCCACTGACTGATGAGAACAGTTCGCGGAGTTCGTTCGAGAGTCGATACCAGGCGATTCCTCCGGAAGCCACGAGCACTGTCGTGGTGATGAGTCGTGAGTCGACCACCTTCAAGCTTTCAGCGGTGAACATGGCATCTCAATCCGGTAACCTGAAGCGAACACTTTTTCGGATACCCGCGTTGGTGCAGACCAGCGAGTCGCACTTGCTGGCAACTTACGCGGAGCAACCCCGAGCCCTCAAGTGAACGTACGCGCCCAAAGGTACCGATCTGATTCAGATGTCCGTTGATGCGAGGCTAACCAGCCGCGATGTTTTCTTCCGGGGTAACTGGCTCGCCATCGGGCCAAAGATGCGCCCCATCATGCAGGAGATCGCAGAGAAGCATCTGACGCTCATTTCGAGCAAGGACAATCATTGGTGCGGTTGCCAAACCTGCCCTGCCAGCGACTGGAAATGAACGGGGAGGAACACGCGTTGCGTTGCGACAGAAGCAGCGCTCAACGCCATCGGTGAACGCATATGCAGCCCGGGACCTCCCTCCGGAGCTTCGGCGAGACCGGGTGCGTTGTCCTTCAGGGCGATTTCCAGACTTCTGCCCTGAAGCCTGGGAAGCATCGGAGCGTGGTTGATCAGCGGACTTCTGCCCTTGCTGTTGGTGGTCCTGGTCCGTCATATGAGATCACCTGGTTCGGATCGCCGGGCAGGATACTGCCTGGAGAATTAGTTTACGGAACATCAAACGCCTGGGCCAATCACTAACCGGCACGTGCTAGACTAGAAGGTCGAATTGGCGACAGGGCGCGGTACCCTGGCCGCGTCACTTGAAACACAATCCTACTCGAAACCTGTCGTCGGAGTTCCATTGCGTGGCTAAACAGATTGGAATCGACCTGGGCACGGCAAACGTGCTGGTCTTTGTTCGTGGTCGAGGCATTGTCCTCAATGAGCCGTCCGTGGTGGCAATTTCGGCAAAGGACGGTAAGGTGAAGGCGGTGGGCATCGAGGCTCGCAACATGCTGGGCCGAGAGCCGAGAGAGACCATCGAGGTCGTGCGGCCGATGCGTGACGGCGTCATCGCTGACTACGTGGTCACGCAGGAGATGCTGCGCTATTTCATCAACAAGGCTTGCGGTCGTTTTTCACTGGTGCGGCCGGAGGTGATGATTTGCGTTCCAGCGGGTGTCACGGGAGTTGAGCGTCGAGCGGTACGAGATGCGGCGTTGAATGCCGGGGCGCGCAGAGCGTTTCTGATAAGTGAACCGCTGGCGGCGGCAATTGGTGCGCGTATTCCGGTGGCCGATCCGTCCGGCAACATGATTATCGACATTGGCGGCGGCACAACAGAAGTTGCGGTCATCTCGTTAAACGGCATTGTTGTTGCCCGGTCATTGAGAGTTGGTGGCAACAAGTTCGATGAAGCCATCGCCAACCACGTGAAGCGCAAGTACAACTTGCGAATCGGCGAACGATCGGCGGAAGAGGTGAAAGTTGCCATTGGCAGTGCGATGCCGATGGAAGATGACGCTGTCATGGAGGTGAGGGGTAGAGACGAAGTAGCCGGTCTGCCCAGAACCATCCAGATTCACGCCAGCGAGGTGACAGACGCGATAACGGAGCCGCTGGAAGCGATCATTGGAGCAGTACGGGGTGTGCTGGAGGAAACTCCGCCCGAGCTGTCGTCGGACATCATCGATAAGGGCATGATCCTGACTGGAGGCGGAGCGCTGCTGCGACATCTGCCGGAGCTTCTGACTGAGGTCACCGGCGTACCATGCTACGTCGCGGACGACCCCTTGTCGTGCGTGGCGGTAGGTACAGGGCTCGCGCTCGAGCACATGGACATTCTGCGAGACAGCCTCGAAGAGCCTTAGGCCGATTGCACCCTGCAATGTGGCTATTCCATACGGCAAGTTACCGAAAGGAGCGCAGTGATCGTTGACTCATGATCGAAGCGCCGGAATACTTGCGCACCCGACATCGTTTCCTGGCCCGCATGGCATCGGGGATCTGGGGACAAGAGCACATCAGTTTGTGGAATGGCTCGCTGCGGCAGAGCAGCGGCTCTGGCAGGTGCTCCCACTGGGCCCGACTGGAATGGGGAACTCACCGTACGCTTCCCCGTCTGCTTTTGCTGGAAATCCACTGCTGATCTCACTTGAACGGCTTGTCGAGCAGGGATATTTAACCGAGGGAAGAATAGCGCCGGCAGCGCCGTTTCCGGATCACACGGTGAATTTCGACGCAGTGATCCCGTTCAAGCGCGACGCACTATGGGACGCGTTTTTGGCATTTCGCGCCTCCAGTTCCGACTTCGACCAACCTGGTTTTGCTCACTTCTGCCGAGACAACGCCGAATGGCTTGACGACTATGCGTTATTTATGGCGATCAAAGACAGCCGAAACGATCAGTTCTGGATGGAATGGCCCAAGGAGCTGCGATTTCGAGATGGTCCCGCTCTCGAGCGTTTTTTGAACGAGAACAGTGATCGTTTTGCGTACTATCGATTTGAGCAGTTCATCTTCCAGCAACAGTGGGCGGAGGTCAAAGATCACGCCAACAGGGTTGGCATTCAGATCGTTGGCGATATCCCCATTTATGTTGCCGAAGACAGCGCCGATGTCTGGGCAAATCCTGACCAGTATCGCCTAGACGGCGAACGAAGACCGACGGTTGTCACCGGAGTTCCTCCAGACTACTTCAGCGAGGATGGACAGCTCTGGGGGAATCCGATGTATGACTGGCTGGCGATGGAACAAGACGGATTCGCCTGGTGGAAGCGGCGGATTGCTGCGACGAGATCGCTAGTCGATATCGTGCGGGTTGACCACTTCCGCGGATTCGCGGCTGGCTGGGTCGTGCCATCAGGGCACGAAACAGCCCGTGAAGGTTGGTGGGAGGCTGGGCCGGGCAGAACGATTTTCGATGCGCTTGGGTTGGCCCCAGGCGATAACCAGATTGTGGTCGAGGATTTGGGGCTGATCACCGCGGACGTCCATCAGTTGAGAGATGACCTGGGTTTTCCCGGAATGAAGGTCCTGCAGTTCGCGTTTGACGGAAACAGCCGAGGCCAGTATTTGCCCCACATGTACGAGCGGAACTGCGTGGTCTATCCCGGCACGCATGATAACCAGACGACCGTCGGCTGGTTTCAACATCTACCGGACCATGTGCGGTGGCAGGTTCAGTCGTACCTGGGCTCTGACGGTAGCGACATCGCATGGGATTTCATCAGGCTGGCGCTGGCATCGGTGGCGGACACCGCAATAGTGCCTCTGCAGGATGTGATGAGGCAGGGCGATGAGGCGCGGATGAACACGCCCGGAGTGGCAGTTGGGAACTGGCGCTGGCGATATCTGGAGCACGAACTACACGATGGCCTGTCAGCTGGGATGGCTGAGCTAACGAGGATTTTTGGCCGAACCGTTTCTCCTGCCCGAACTTTCGAATTCGACCCATTCGACTATGGAGCCCCAAACTCAGAACACCCGCTCGTCCGACGAAGAGACGTCGGTGGGATGTGATGGTCGATCCTTCCGAGAGTTCCTGATCGCAGTAGACTTGCTTGTCTTGCATCGATGAGCGACACCGAGCATACCGTTGGAGTTATCAGCTTATGACCACTGTCGGAGCTTTCACATTTGTCTTGCATTCTCACATTCCGTATGCCCGCCAGGCTGGAATGTGGCCGCATGGTGAGGAGTGGATACATGAAGCGATTGCAGAGACGTACCTGCCTCTGCTGAATGCCCTCTACGATCTTGATGAAGATGGCGTGGATTTCAAACTGACCATCAGTGTTACGCCGATTTTGGCGGAGCAACTAGCAGACCCACTGATCATCGAGCACTTCGTGCACTACGCCGCTGAGCGTTCGGCATGGGCCGCAGATGATGTCCAGCGATTCAGCGAGTCCGGTGATGATGCTCTACGGGATCTCGCGAGGTTTTATCACCACCTGTACGCACGATCCCTGACGTCGTTCACCGACAGGTTCGGGCGGGACATTCTTGGCGCTCTGGCTGGCCTCCAACACAAGGGGCTCGTTGAGATTTCGACGTCTGCCGCGACCCATGGGTATCTACCCTTGCTGTCTCGTGATTCTTCGATCTTTGGACAGCTGGCTACTGGAGTGGCTTCCTACGAGCGTCATTTCGGAACCAGGCCGAAGGCGATCTGGCTACCTGAGTGCGCGTATCGCCCCGGATATGTCGATGAGAATGGCGCTCACCGACCTGGTATCGAGTCTTTTCTGGCATCGATGGGTATTCAGGTCTTTTTCAGTGAAACGCACACCGTCGAAGGCGGCAATCCGGTCGGCAAGGCTGCTGGGGAGGCAATCGGTCCTTACGGGGAGGTGCAGCGTCGATATTCGATCGATCTCGAGCCTGCCGAGCGATCCGAACCGGCGACAACCTTCAAGCCGTACTGGGTTGGTGATGCTGCCGGAAAGGTAGCTGTTCTGGCAAGAAATAATGATTCGGGGCAACAGGTCTGGTCCGCAACACATGGCTATCCTGGAGACTTCTGGTATCGGGAGTTTCACAAAAAAGACGGGGTTTCGGGCCTGCAATACTGGCGAGTCGGAGGAGCCAGTCTCGATCTCGCCTACAAGCCACTGTATGAACCGGAACGGGCGCAGGAACGCGTGGCTCAGCACGCCAGCCATTTCGCATCACTTGTCGATCAGCTTCTCACAGGATATGCCGACCGCACAGGTGAGTACGGGATCATCAGTGCTGCCTATGACACCGAGTTGTTTGGGCACTGGTGGTTCGAGGGAGTCGACTGGCTCAAAGCGGTGCTCAGGCATCTGGCCTCGAACGACAGGGTAGCGTTGACAACGGCAAGCGAGATCATCGAACAACATCCGCCGGAGAAGGTGCTCGATCTCCCCGAGTCAAGCTGGGGCGCAGGAGGCGGCCATTTCACGTGGATGAATTTCGACACGAAATGGATGTGGCCGCTTGTTCATGGGGCGGAGTTGCGGATGGAGGCCCTCGTCGCCAACGCTGACGATGCAGCAGGACGATACCTTCAACAAGCAGCCAGAGAGCTGTTGTTGCTGCAGAGCTCAGACTGGCCGTTTCTGGTGACCACTGGACAGGCAAAGGAATATGCGTCGGAGCGATTTGTGGAGCATCTGGAGCGCTTCAACAGAATTGCGGCGGCAATTGAGTCTGGACTGGTCAGTGATCCCGACTCAGACTCGATGCTGACCGGGCTGGAAGATCGTGATAATCCGTTCCCGGCGATCGACTACCGACAGTTTGCGGAACGACAGGGGAAGATGTTGCTGTAGCAGCGTCACAGATATTGGGCCATCGAGGTTAGCGGGAGCCAGACCCAGGTTGGACGGCTGGACAATTCGTAAAGCACTTCATACAGGGCTTTGTCGATCTCCCAGGCAATGAGTGCTTCGATCAGGATGTTTCCGTCTTCCGGCAGGAGGTGCGGCTGGTCGTTGCGAATTGTGTCGAGGTACGAAGCGATGAACTCCTCTCGCTGGCGATGCTCCCATACGATGAGCGCCTCTTCTCCGTCCCTGCCCAGTTTCGCGGCAGCAGCGCCGCGAGCGTAGGCAAACGATCGCAGCATCCCCGCAACGTCTTTCAGCGGCGAGGTTTTTGCCTGGCGCTCCTGAATAGATCGCTGTGGCTCACCTTCGAAGTCGATCACGAAATAGCGATTGTGAGTATCTCGAAGGATCTGGCCAAGATGATAGTCGCCATGCACCCGAATGACGGGATGACCAGTCAATCCGCGAAACCCCTCACTCCGCTTTCGAACGGCAGGCATTTTCTTCTGGACTCTCCGGGCGAGGTCGGCCGAGACTGGATCGAGTGCGGTGAGTGATGCCGACAAGGCGTTTTCCACCTGATTCGCTGCAGTCGAGAACGACTCCGACCAGCTCGAGATGGTTTCGGCGGTCGCCAAGCTGGAGTCAAATGCGGCGTGGGAAGACGCAGTTCCCAACGCTACATGCATACGAGCGGTGAGCGCGCCAAGTTCATGGCCCACTTCCGCGGACGAATAGTCCTGACGAGCGAGTGATTCGCCAATGAGTGTCCAGCAATCGACCGGATTGTCGAGTTGCTGCTGGAACATCACCAGCGTGAAGTTATCGCGTTCGTTGCTGA
>JBGTJM010000188.1:0-3714 GCA_041745115.1 Thermomicrobiales bacterium | reverse complement strand
CGCCTGGTCGCTTCAGCCACCGTCGTCGGCGAGTCGATCCGATGGGCCCACTTGGTCACCGGTCTGAACAGAGATTCCTGATCGAACTCCGTCAGCACGCCACGACCGCGTTGAGAAACCGGCGTGTCGCTGGTCAGGCACAACAACGGAATAGCGGAGCCTTGCGCCTCTGCCACACCGGGCACAATATACGTCGCACCGCCTCCACTGGGACCTTCGCATACACCAACGCGACCCGAAACCCTGGCGTAAACATCGGCCATAAACGACGCGGACCGCTCGTCTCGCGTCATCACATGACGTATTGAGTCCTGCGAATCGAACAGCGCATCGTACAGCGCCATCCCGGTATCGCCAGGAACCCCAAAGATATGTCGAACTCCGCTCTCCTCGAGCACTTTGACCAGAGCCCTCGCTCCCTGCATGATCGATTCCCATTCCTTTCGAAAGTACTAGTGCGCCGTGAAAACATTGCTAGACACAGCAACTCCACGGCTGGCCAACCGTGTCAGTTGTCGACGACTCGAGCGGCAAAGTACAGATCGTTGACGTTCGTACCGGTTGGTCCAGGACTGTATAAATCCCCCGAAGCCTGGAGCGCAGTAGCGCTGTCATTCTGATCGAGCATTGCCTCCACATCGAGTCCGTCACGACGCAACTTCCGAACAGTTTCGGAGCTCACAACTGCCCCTGCCGATTCGGTCAAGGCATCCTGTCCATCAGTCGCGAGGCTGGCTACTACCCAGTTCTCCAGCGCGAGGCGTTCCATCTCGATAGCCGCTGCCAGCGCGAACTCCGTGTTCCGCCCTCCCTGTCCGTCTCCGCGTACCGTAACGGTCGCCTCGCCTCCACCGATCAGGAGGTCGAAGTCACTGGCTTCGGCGATCATTCGCACCCACTCGCGGCCGAGTTCGCGCGCCTCACCTTCAGTATTGCTCCAGGCTACTTGTACCTGCCGATTTCGTGCTCTCGCTGCAGCGGCAGCCGCCTTAACCGCAACGTTATTGTCCGCAATAACCTCGACAACGTCACGATCGAATAGGTTCGGCGGATGCGACTCTGCCTGCTGTTCGAGAAGGCACTGGACATTGCCGGGCACATCTTCCCAGTCCAGGTATTGTTTGACCATCTCCCGCGCACCGGAACGAGAGAATCGCGATGCAACAGTCGGTCCACTTGCAATGACTTCAGGAGCGTTTCCCAGCACGTCGGAAAGCAGTAATGTCACGAATTGACCCGCTGGAGATGCCGCTCGCAGCGTTCCCCCCTTCACAGCGCTGAGTGGCACACGTACCGCGTTGAGATCCTGAATGGGTGCGCCCGCCGACAACAGCTTCCCAGTCAGGTCGGCCAGGTCGTCCAGCGTCACTGGAGGGATCGGAGCCTCGCATAGCGCAGATCCCCCTCCAGAGATCAGAGCCAGAACAGTATCCTCAGGAGTCAACCCCGCTATCAGAGCGAGCATCTCCCTGGTAGCCTCTGCGCCCGCAGGATCAGGGATTGGATGCCCGGCCTCGCGAACAGTAAATCGGTGATCGAGCACTCCGTTGGCATGGCCATACTTTGTGATAACGACTCCTCGATCTATTGAAGGGCCTAGCAACGAGGCCGCTCCCGCAGACATTTGCTCAGCCGCCTTGCCGATAGCCACAGCGACAATTCGTCCAGTCAGCTCAAGAATGTGCTCTCCTACCGTCAGCCTACTCCCGTTCAGTGCGAGCGATCGCTCGACAGCTGCGGTGGGATCGGCTGCCTGGATCGCGGCTCCGTAGAGTGCCTCTATGAGCGACCGCGCCTGTGCCTTTGGACTCATCGGTCCCCTTCCGCTGGCTCAGCCATTCGAAGTTGATTAAGTGGAGATTCGAGATCCGCCGGCAGGTCAGTCTCAAACGTCCGCCGGTCGCGAGTCCCTGGCAGCACCAGCTCAAGCGTCGAAGCATGCAGAAACTGGCGCGGAAACGTCTCGCTGTTCCCTCCAAATGGACCTTGATACCGATTGTAGACCCGATCACCGACAACTGGATGACCGATAAAAGCAGCATGAACCCGGATCTGGTGCGTCCTGCCGGTTATCAGCTCTACACTGAGCAGCGATGCTCCCCGAAACCGCTCGATGACCGTGAATCTCGTCTTTGCGAGCTTGCCACCTGCGTGCACGCTCATGCGTTGCCGATCGGCAGCGCTGCGTCCTATTGGCGCGTCAATCGTCCCCTCTGTCTCGCCGACCACTCCCCGCACGAGTGCAACATAGTGCTTCGTCACGCTGCCATCCTTCCATTGCTGGAGCAACGACGCGTGCCCCCGATCGCTCTTGGCAGCCACGATCACCCCAGAGGTGTCCTTGTCCAGCCTATGGACGATCCCGGGTCTCTGAACTCCGCCAACAGAGAGATTGGGAATGTGGTGGAGAAGCCCGTTCACGAGCGTTCCCGATGGGTTACCTGGACCAGGATGAACAACCAGTCCTGCTGGCTTGTCAAGCACAATGATATCTTCATTTTCGAACAGGATTGCCAGATCCATCGCCTGCGGAACAAGATCGACGACGTCCGTTTCCGGGAACCTGATCACGATCTCCTGACCAGGAGTCACCTTGAACGTTTGGGCGCGTTCCACCCCGTCAACGGTCACTCCGCCACCGGCGACAATCCGCTGCAGGAAGGATCTCGACAAATCCGGAAAGCGTCCAGCCAGAAACCGGTCCAGTCGTGCCCCACGCTCTTCCGGCTGTGGGAAAATACGCGCCAGCCCATCTACGCAATCAACGATTGCATCCTCTTCGAATGTAGACTCAGAACAATTCAACGTTCGTCTCTCTCTGTCGATGCGCTCATAAGTCAGGGTCCAGCTCACTCTGCCCTGATGACGCATGTCCCCGATAGAACAACAACGCAAGCACAAGCGCTCCGATTGTCAGCGCGGCGTCCGCCACGTTGAAAAGTGGCCAGCGCCAGACAGAGATGAAGTCAGTGACAACACCATCCGGGACACGATCGATCACATTGGCTAAACCACCTCCGGCCATCAATCCCGCCCCCACCATTACCAGCCTCGAACTACCCGGCAGCAACTTCCAGAGGAAAAGCCCTCCAATCCCAACCGCAAGCAGGAGGAGTATTGAAACGAGCGTTTGCTGATTGTTGAGTAGCCCAAAAGCGATCCCGCTGTTCTCCGAGTAGTCAAGGTAGACGAAATCGCCCGCGATCACGATCTCATCTCGCTCTGCACCGGGACCAATCGTCCTCCGGATCCACCACTTGCTGGCATAATCACACGCGATGACCGTGACGGCTGTGCCTACGAATACAAAGCCCGTGTTCTTGCTCGAGGGGTCAACTGCTCCCACTGATATCACAGGTGTTGAAAGAAGCCATGGGGTGGGCGAGTGACCGACGAGACTCGTCTCAACTGGATCGCCATAGCGGCCAGACTCGTTTCAGGGTTGCAAGCATCCCAACGCATCTATTGAACCGGTTTCGAGAAGCAATTGCCATTTGACGCCGATCCTATCACAACCGCTATGCCAGACTTTCCAATCTATACTCGTTCTCCGGAAGTCACCCGGAGGCCTGGTGGGGATTGAGTGAACATCCTGGAACCCTCACAGTCATCAGAAAACAACTCAGACAGAGATTTGCGGATTGCGATAGCCGCCGGCGGAACCGGCGGTCATGTGCTGCCCGCAATTGCCATTGTCGAGGAGATTCGCCGCCG
>JBGTJM010000187.1:0-10640 GCA_041745115.1 Thermomicrobiales bacterium | reverse complement strand
ATGACTCGACGAATCATGTCTCGCCGTGACATGATCCCATCGCGATAGTCCTCCACGAACTCATGAATCAGGTACTTGTCAAAGGGTCCCAATGGCTTCATGAATCTCCCCCTTATGGTTTGCAAACAGCCAACTTTCGAAGAACTGGCATCATCACTGGACCAGTCCTTGTAGGAGCCTACGCCGCAACTCTGCAAGCGGATGGGTTAGAGAATGGCTATTTCAATCAACCGTGGTCCTGGTGTGGAGCTTTGCGCCGGTTGCTGTCCTGTATCGGACCGCAAACGCTGTACGGCTCGATGAACTCAGATAACATTGTGCTCCTGGGCGAGGGATCCTTCGGCAAACCGTGATGGTCTGAATTCCTGAATATCGACCGTGGTCGCGGCACCGTCGAGCAGGAGTTCTGCCATACAGATCCCTATCGCAGGTCCCTGCATGAATCCGTGACCGCTGAAACCAGCCGCCACTGACAGACCCGCGACTTCGGGCACGAATCCAAGTACTGGATTGTCATCCGGCGTTACTTCGTAGAATCCGGCCCATCCATTCAGAATGCTGGCAGCCTCGAACGCCGGAGCTCGGCTGACCAGGGCCTCGACCGTGGTTGCCAGCCATTCTTCATCGACGGTCTTGTCGAACGAGGTCGGCTCGTCGCGATTTCCCATTCCAAAGAGAAACCCGCCACTTTCAGGATGGAAGTAGAGACCGGTGCTGAAGTCGATCGTCATGGGCAGCGTGGGGGGCAGCGCATCGAACGGCTCTGTGATAAAGCTCATTCTGCGATACGGATCGACTGGGATATCGACTCCTGCAAGCCGTCCAACTTGCCGCGTATGTGGACCAGCGCAGACGATGACCATTGGTGAAGAGATTGAAGACGAGTTCGTTGTCACCCCGGAGATGGCATCACTGGTCCGCAGTATCTCGAGGACCTCGCTTCCTTCTTCGAACCTGACTCCAAGGCGGCGGGCTGCTGTCGCATAACCAATCGTGGCGGCGTACGTGTCCACCCATCCATCCTCAGGACAAAATGTGCCACCGTAGACATCCTGCAGTTCGATGTATGGGTTGACCTCATGAATCTCTGTGTTCGAGAGCCAACTGACTGGTACACCGAGCCGTCGCTGCATCGCCAGATTCTGTTCAAAAATCAATCGGTCCCTTGGTTCGGAGAGCAGAAAGAGATACCCCTGTTGCCTCAGGCTTATATCGTGCCCAAATTGCTCCTCGAACTGTTCCCAAACGCGGACAGAGTGTTGGGCCAGTTTGACATTCGTCTCGGTCGAGAACTGCTGGCGAATGCCACCAGCAGCGTCCGACGTCGCGCCGCGTCCGATCTGGTCCCGTTCCAGCACGACGATGTTCCGGGCTCCTTTCTCGGCAAGGGAATATGCGATCGCGCATCCCATGATTCCGGCGCCAATGATGACAATGTCAGCTGTAGAGTTCACGGTTGTCTGCCCCTCAACATAGCGTCGCTGGTTGGTGCACATCTCACCCCGTCAGATTATCCGTTCGATGCTCCCGGACTTCCATCTGGTTGCCACGAATGCACGCTTCAGGCATCTTGATCGTATAGTGCTTGTTGGCGATTCTTTGGTCTCTGTGAGAAAGCTCGCAGATTGCATGCCGGCAGTGGACGAACCGGCCTCGTCGGCTTCAACAGGTTTCGCATTTTCGTTATGGCAACAGACGCTGACCTACTCACCGAGAGTGACTCGCTTCTTCGACACGTCGTCAGAACGTGCCGCAAGAGTGGCGATAGGACGAAGCTGTCAGATTCGACTGGAGTCGAGTTGACGGGAGCAGATCTGCTGGCCCGTGCGATGGTCCTTCGCAGGGTTCTGCGGAAACGATACCTTGCATCAAAGGAGCGAAATGTCGGCATCATCCTGCCGCCCACGGTGGCTGGAGCCGTGGCAAATCTGGCGCTGGCCCTTGATCGACGAGTACCAGTCAACCTCAACTTCTCGCTGGGAGCTCGTGAGCTTCAGCACTGCATCGATGAAGCTGACATTCGCCATGTGATCACCAGTCGAAAGGTGCTCGATCGGCTGAAGATTTCGGTTTCAGCCGAGTCGATCATTTTGGAGGACGTGGCGGCAAGCGTTTCCCTGGTGGACAAAGTGCTGGCCGGCGGCACGGCGAAGTACCTTCCCGAACCGTTGCTCTCACGGTTGCTAGGACTAACCGACACTGAGCAGGATGAGCTCTTCACGATTCTCTTTACTTCAGGTGCAACTGGCGAGCCGAAGGGCGCAATGCTGAGCAATCGCAACATCCATTCCAACTGCAATGCAATGAGCCAGCGAATAGGGATAAGTGAAGACGATGTTCTGATTGGCGTCCTGCCCTTCTTCCATGCCTTCGGATTGACGCTCACGCTCTGGATGCCGCTAACGTGCGACGCCAGTGTTGCATATCACACCAGTCCGCTCGAACCTGAGGCGATTGGCACGCTCACTCGAAAGGTGCGAGGAACAATTCTGCTCTCGACTCCTACGCTGCTACGGCTCTACGAACGAAACGTACCGGCCGATGATTTTTCATCACTCACGATGGTGGCGACTGGTGCCGAGCGTCTGCCCGCGGACACAGCAGACCGGTTCGAGACAACCTATGGAATCCGTCCTTTCGAGGGATATGGAGCCACTGAAACGGCTCCCGTCATTTCCTTCAACGTTCCAGCAAGCCGCTGGCGCGGCTCCGGGAAAGCGCCGATACGGGAAGGCACTGTTGGAATGCCAATCCCCGGAGTGCAGGTGAGAGTGATCGATGAGACGTCTGGTTCGCTGGCTGAATCGGGTCGCGAAGGACTTCTTTGGGTGAAAGGACCCAACGTCATGCTGGGATACCTCAACCGCGATGACTTGACGGCGAAAGTCATCGACCGAGGTTGGTACAACACCGGCGACATCGTGTTCCAGGATGAAGACGGATTCTTGACGATTACTGGCAGGCAGTCGCAGTTTTCGAAAGTGGCCGGAGAGACTGTTCCACACCTGCTCATTGAAGGACATATTTCAGACATCCTTCGCGAGCTGGGGGATGATGACTGTGATGCAGCAATAACGGCAGTTCCGCATCTCAAGCGGGGGGAGCGAATCGTCGTGGTCCACACGCCTATGAACGTCGAGCCCGAGTACATTTTGCGGGAGCTGGCGAATCGTGGGATGCCTCCATTGTTTATTCCCTACCCGGAGAGCTTTGTCGAGGTAGGGACCTTGCCGACGCTCGGTTCCGGCAAAGTCGGCCTCTCTGCTCTTCGTCGGTTGGCGCGGCAGCACTTCGACGACGAGGGGAACCGGCTTCGCCTGCCTTCTACAGGTTAGGTGGTCAGCATTCACGCAGGACAGCGTCATTCTCGGAACGGAGAGAGTCCATGTTGACGCGCAGTCAGAACTGCGATGCGATTGTGATAGGGGCTGGGCACAACGGATTGGTTGCGGCTTCGTACCTGGCACGAGCAGGTTTCTCAGTTCGGGTCTTCGAGAGCTATCAGGACGTCGGAGGAGCGGCATATACGCAGGAGATTCACCCTGGATACTTCCTGTCCGAGGGCTCATACGTCCTTTCACTCATGCCTGAAAAGATCTTGCAAGACCTGGGCGCCTGGGGGGATATCGAGCTCATCCGTAGAGATCCCAGATTCTTCATGCCATTTCCCGATGGACGCTCTCTCACCGCTTGGGAGAACCAGGAAGAGTTTCTTCGGGAAATCGCGAAATTCTCCAGGAAGGACGCCCTGGCCTATCCGCACTACGACGCATTTGTCGAACGGGCATCGGCGGTGATGGATCAGTACATCCTGACAAACCCACCTACCTTTTCCCAGTTTGCAGCGCATTTCAAGTCTCCAGGCGAAGCTCGCCTGTTTCAGAAAATGATCCTCGGGTCAGCTGCGGATGTCGCCGAGTACTTCTTCGAGAGCGAGCAGATGCAGGCGGTGGCTTGCGCGTTTGGCGTAATCGGTACCTTTCGCGGTCCGCGTGATCCTGGAACCGCCTACGTCAAGTTGTTCCATTCGATGGGAACTGTCACTGGAAAACGGGGGCAATGGGCGTACGTGAAGGGCGCCATGGGGGCAGTTTCCCAAGCCCTTGCAAACTCGGCGCGCGCGGCGGGAGCCGTGATAACAACGAGTTCACCAGTTGAGTCGATCTGTGTTGAGAACGGAAGGGCGGTGGGGGTGAACCTGACCGATGGCCAGGAGATCACCTCACGAGTGGTACTCTCGAACGCCGATCCGCTACGAACGTATCTTGGACTTGTCGAGGCATCGTGCCTACCACCTGACTTTCGTCGTGACATCGAGTCGATCCAGATTGAATCGCCTGTGATGAAGATCAACCTTGCGCTGAGTGAACTGCCTCGATATACCGCGGCCGGCGAAGATCAGCGACGGGCCCATTCCGGCGGTGTCTTCATTGGCCCGAGCATCGACTACTTTCAGCGTGCGTATGATGATGCTCGGCGTGGTAATCCTTCAGACTTTCCGTTCTTCAGCGTCCATATACAGAGTGCCGTCGACGCTTCAGTTGCGCCAGCTGGCAATCACACTCTGTCGCTCTTCACGCAATACTTTCCGTACTCACTTGCTGACGGAACCTGGGACGAACGGCGGGAGCAAATAGCGGACCATGCGATTCGTCGATTCGCTGACTACGCCCCAAATATCGAAACAGCGATCATTGCGCGGCAGGTGCTTGCACCTCCGGATCTTGAACAGCGGTTCGGACTTACCGGTGGGCACATCTTTCATGGTGAGCTCGTTCCCGAGCAGGCCTTCGACCTGCGACCCGTGCCCGGTAGCTCGAGCTACCAGGGACCAATATCAGGGTTATATCTGTGTGGATCGGGAGCATGGCCAGGAGGTTGCGTTTCGGGCGCACCCGGTCACAATGCCGCGCATGAGGCCATCGAGAATCTGAATCTCGGGATGCACAGCTGACAGTTCCTGGGACCGTAATCGGAATCAGCTTTGCGGACACCGAACCGGAAGGCAGTATCCTTCTACGTGTTGGACGGCTCCCCGGACGGACCTCAACTTCAGCTCCAGGTGAATGGTATCGATGACCGACACTCCCAAAATGCGCATGAATGGAACGAATGACGCTGCCGATCTGGACAATGACTCCACAGAAACATCACCAGAGTTGGTCACACCACTCGATTCGTTTTCAGCCAGCGCGTCCTCAGCTCTCTCGTCTGCTGCTGACGTAGCTGCTTCCCGCTCTCGCTCTGCCATCACCTGCGACGATCTGTTTGTCGCAATACTGGGCGACCCAGAGAGTGCCGCTAGCCGGCTTCTCCAGTCGCTCGATTTCTCAGCGACCAATTTAGTTCGACAGATTCAGTTCATCCTGGGGGAATCACGACAACCTGCAGGCAGCCTGCCGGCTGAGTGGTCACCTCGCTTGACTGAGTGCATCGAAGTGGCTGGGCTTGAGGCTGCAAAATGGCATGCACCTGAGGTGCAGACGACTCATCTGCTGGTTGGGATTCTTCGAGACCGGCGTGGACTCGCTTCCCTCGTACTGGAAACCCCAGGAATCGGGCTGGAGCCGGTTGGCGCTGCCCTCAGTCGGGCGATGCGAGATCAGGTGACCGATCAGCGATGACCGCTCCTCGTTCTTTCAGGCGGCGCTGGGCGCCGTTTTTGCTGGTGGTTGCCATCGTCTTCGTGCCAGCGCTAGCGGTAGTCTCGACGATCGTCGCGGATCGCCTTGGATATTGCGTGAACAATATTCTGCCTGGCGAGCTGGGCCTGAATGTCGATCCCTACGTCCAGAATGTCACGGAAACCAGTGCTTCGGTGGTCTGGCGGTCCGCTGCAGAGAAGGAAGGCCTGGTACGTTGGCAGGGGCCGGAGGAACAAGTCTCAGAAATGGCCCTAGAACCGTCCCGATTGCAGGTCGCCAGGCTTGTCGACCTTGAACCGGCCACCCAGTATTCCTACACAGTCTACATTGGGGAATTGGAGTTCGCCGGGACACTGACCACTGCTCCACCTGCCACTACATCGGTCACGATCGCAGCGCTCGGGGACAGCGGCACAGCGAGCCAGGCTCAGTATGACGTTGCCGCCCAGCTCCGCCTCGCATCACCCGATCTGGTCCTGCATACAGGCGATGTTGTCTATCGACGCGGAGCCTTATGTCACTATGGCCCGAAATACTTCGCCCCTTATGGAGAGATGATCCGACATGTGCCGGTCTATCCGGCCATTGGAAACCATGACCTTATGGCGGCAGATGGTCGAGCCTATTTCGAGAGCTTTGACCTTCCTTCTGCAAGTGGATCGAAATCGGAGGCCTACTACTCTTTCGACTACGGCCCGGTGCATATCGTTTCTCTGAGTTCAGAGGTGTACGAAAGCGGGACCGCGGCCGACGTGGGTGCTCAGAGGGCATGGCTGGAATCCGACCTGGCCGACAATGACCGGCCATGGACCATTGTCACGATCCATCGCCCCCCGTATTCGTCGACGAGTGGCAAGACGAGCGAATCAGTCCGGGACGATCTTGTGCCGGTTTTCGAAGCGTTCGAGGTCGATCTTGTGCTCTCCGGGCATGCTCACAACTATGAGCGAACCAACGATATCAATGGGGTCGTCTACATCGTAACAGGGGGCGGTGGCGCCGATCTCTACGACGTTGGTACATCAGAATGGACTGCACACTCAGCCCGCGAGCATCATTTCGTGCGAATCGATGTGTCACCGGATGCGTTGGAGGTCGTCGCGATTTCCAGGGACGGCACCATTTTCGACCAGATTTCAATTGATCGATGACGTGGCGCATGATTGCGCAGCAGTGCCCGCGATTAGTCTTCAATTCCTTGCTCAGACGACGTGAGAAGTGGCCTCGGTCTCACATCTTCCTTTGATCTCGCTAAACCACAGTACGACATAACGGTCCTGTGCTACACTTTGTTCGCTCATCGCGGCTGCTCCCTTTTCGGGAGATCCCCCCGGGTATCACTGACATTCGCGGTTTGCCTTCATTTCATGGGTGTGCTGCACTCGCAGCACGTTGCGTTTGTGCGTCACCGCCGGTCCCTGTTTTTTCTGGGCGGCAATGACGCGCCAGACAATCAGTAAAGGACAGGTACCAAGTGACCACATCGTTGGGCGCGGATGCACCGCGCGCAGAAATTCCCGTTGATATCGAAGCCGAAGCGGAGGCCCTGCTGGCGAATGTCGGAGCAGAGCCACCCAAACAGCCCCAAGTTCCCACGACTGAAACGCCGAACCCGGTTCGGCCTTCTCGAACCCGAAAAAACGGCACGCCCCCTGCTGAAGCCGCGACAGACGCTGCAGCCGCAGAGGCTACAGCTGAGGCAACGCCTCAGGCACCGCTTCAGACACCAGAGGAATCTGATCCGACCTTTGCCAGCCTGGGACTGGGTGAAGCAATTCTGCGGAGTGTTCGAGATGTTGGATATGAGGCGCCCTCTCCCATTCAGGTCATCACCATCCCGGTGTTGCTGAGTGGACGAGACATCATCGCTCAGGCTCAGACCGGTTCAGGAAAGACCGCGGCCTTTGGCCTGCCGATCATCGAGCAGATCGATGGACGAGACCGGCATGTTCAGGCCATGGTCCTGGCACCTACGCGCGAACTGGCCATTCAGGTGGCCGAAGCGCTCCACAAATACGGCAAACAGAAACAGATCGAGACCCTGCCCATTTATGGCGGTCAGCCCTACGAACGGCAGTTCCGCGGCCTGCAACGTGGACCGCAAATAGTCGTTGGCACTCCTGGCCGGATTATGGATCATATGCGGCGAGGAACCCTCAATCTCGATCACATTCGGTTCTTCGTGCTCGATGAAGCCGATGAAATGCTCGATATGGGATTCATCGAGGACATCGAATGGATTCTCGAGCACGCCCCTGCGGAGCGGCAGACTGCGCTCTTCTCTGCCACAATGCCGCCTCGAATAACGGAACTGTCTCGCCGCTATCTGCGCGATCCACAGCGCCTGGTCGTGCCGGGTAAGCAAATGACGGTACCGCTGACACGGCAAACCTACTATGAGGTACCCCGTTCGCGGAAGATCGATGCGCTTACCCGAATCCTGGATGCCGAAACGCCGCCCTTGGTCATGGTCTTTTGCCGGACCAAACTCGGTGTCGATGAGCTGGGCGAAGCTTTGATGGCGCGTGGTTTCGGGGCCGAGACGCTGCACGGTGACTTGTCTCAGGCTCAACGAGACCGGGTCATGAAGCGCTTTCGGGCCGGCCAGGCCGACATTCTGGTAGCCACAGACGTTGCGGCCCGAGGACTCGACGTTCCAGACGTTTCGCATGTCGTCAACTTCGACATCCCGGAAAGTCCGGAAGCGTACGTTCATCGGATTGGACGTACCGGGCGAGCAGGCAAGGCTGGCCAGGCGATAACCCTCGTGACGCCGAAGGAAGTTCGCTGGATGCGACAGATCGAGCGGATCATTAAGGCTCCCATCGAGCAGCGGCGACTGCCAACCGCAGCAGATGTGGCTGATCGCCGCAGGGAAGCATTGAAGCTCCAGATCGTGGAGATACTCGATACCGAAGATGGCTACACGGGATATCTCGACACAGTGGCCAGTCTCGCCGAAGAGCACGATTTGGCGGAAGTGGCAGCAGCGCTCCTAAAACTCTACGCTGATGAAACTGGTCGAGGTCTCTCAGCAGAGCAAAAGGAAGACGATTTGGCAACACTGACCGTTGCTCATTCCAGTCGAGGCGAACAGGGCATGGTGCGTCTGTTCCTGAACATTGGGCGCAATTTCGCCGTAAGGCCGCAGGATATCGTGGGAGCGATTGCAAACGAAGCAGGCATTCCTGGCAGGGCCATCGGGGCCATCGATATCCTCGATACGTATAGTTTTGTCGATATCCCGGCACAGCATGTTCCAGGCGTGATTGCCGCGCTGAAGACAAGCGGAATCAAGGGACGGCCTGTCAACGCTGAACCAGCCCAGGGCGAAGCGCCTCGATCAGGCAGGGCCGGAGGTCCTCCTGGTCGCCGAGGAGATCAGCGATCTTTCGATCGTGGCGGGTACCGAGGACAGCAGGCCGGGTCCCGCAGATCATATGGCGATCGAGGGCCGCGCGCAGACCGCGGTGGTGCGCGAACTGGCAGACCCCGACAAGGCGGCCCGGCCCAGCCATCGGGTGATCGACGCGCTGATCAATAGCCAAGCAACCCTATCGCAATGTTGCGACGCACTCATCTGGCAGTGGCGGCGATTGCTGTTGCTCCACTCACGTTTGACTTGTCGCTGGCTGCCTCAAGTGGGATTGTGCTGATGGGTCTGGCTGGAGCCGTGGTGCCAGACTATCTTGATCTTCGGTCGGACGCTCGGAAGCTGATGGCGCACCGAGGTGTCTCACACAGCGTAGCCGCAGGTCTGATAGCGGCTGCCCTCTGTTTTGCAATCTTCCGTGCACTGTCACAGATCGAAGATGATGCGTTTCGGCTGCCGGCAGAATATGTGCAGCCGCTGACACTGGCTTTCGGAATCGGGATACTTTCCCATCTGGTGCTAGACGCCTGCACTCCACATGGGATCAGTCCATTGTTGCCTCTTACCAAGTGGCGACTGCGACTCCTGCCACGAGGCATGCGAATAAGAACTGGTGGAGCGATTGACCGTCTCATGGGCACTAGTGCTGTCGCAATCACTTTCGCGGTTGTTGCTGCTCGATTGTTAGGATTGCGCTAGCGACGATCTGGCCAGTGTTGGCGAAGGGGCAAATCCTTGGGTATTTCCACACTCGTGTTCTTTGTTGTCGGACTGGCAGCACTTCTTGCTGGCGCAGATCTCCTGGTTCGCGGTTCATCGAAGCTAGCTGCTTTGGCCAAGATTTCGCCGCTGGTCATCGGCCTGACGGTTGTGTCAGCCGGTACCAGCGCGCCAGAAGTTGCGATATCGGTGAACGCCAGTCTCACTGATCGAGCCGACCTCGCCCTCGGCAATATCGTTGGCAGCAACATCGTCAACGTCCTGCTGGTACTTGGGCTTTCAGCGATCGTCGCACCGCTGATTGTCCAGGCAAGGCTCATCCGGTTCGATGTTCCGCTGATGGTGGTGCTCTCGGTGGCCGTACTGATTCTATCGATGGACGGAGTCCTTAGCCGCGGCGAGTGTTTCGGACTGCTCGTCACTCTTGTGATCTATCTGGCGATCCTCGTTGTTGGCAGCCGAAGGGAGGCTGTGTCGATTGCCGCTGCGGACCAGCTTGCGGGCAAGGAGCTTATGCCCCGATCCTGGCGTGATATCACCGTCTCATCCGTTTCAGTTGTAGTCGGTTTGGGCGCCCTCGTGGTTGGATCACGTTGGCTCATCGAAAGCGCAACGACGACAGCGGAGTACCTTGGCGTTAGCGAGCTGGTCATTGGACTAACCGTCGTCGCCGCGGGGACATCTCTGCCAGAAGTTGCAACATCGGTCATTGCCGCGGTGACGGGCGAGCGGGACCTGGCGGTCGGCAACGTCGTCGGTAGTTGCATTTTCAATCTCTTGCTGGTGCTCGGGTTGTCCGGGATTGTGACCGCAACCGGAATGCCAGTAGCGGCGGCGGTTCGCGCCTTCGATCTGCCGGTCATGACCGCTGTGGCCATCGCCTGCCTGCCCATCTTCTTTAC
>JBGTJM010000186.1:0-13845 GCA_041745115.1 Thermomicrobiales bacterium | reverse complement strand
CTCAGGTAGTCGAAGTAATGGCATCCCTCGGCTCAACACGACCGTTGAACGCAATGGCACTGAAGGGTCGATCAAACTACCTGTGCCGCGAACGCTGGCAGTCCGAACAGAACTCCAGGGCAATAGACGAAGACCATGCGGCGTTTCTGGTGCGACTAAAGGACTGGGCAACGACAACCCAGACAGGTGACAAGACTGAACTCTCCCTTTCGTCGGCAGATGATCGCTATTTCCAGCGTATTTCGGCCTCATCTGAGAACTGCGCTTCAACCACGTGCCGAGCTAAACAAGGGGGGCGGTGCTTCCTGATCAAAGCTCGGACGGCGGCTCAGCGGGCCGATATCGTGATCGTCAATCACGCTCTGCTGTTCAGTGGAGTTGACGCAGGTGGGGCGTTTCTCCCTGAGACATCGAGTATCGTCATCGACGAAGCCCACCATCTTGAAAGCGCCGCTACCAGTCATTTCAGCAGATCAACATCGTTGAAGATCGTTGCGGACCATGTCGACGCTCTGGCGTCGATGAGTGGTTCAACAGCGTCAGGCATTCTGAGCATCGCAATTGGATCGATGGCATCGTCGGGAGTGTTCGTCGACTCCCCGGATGACGGAACCAGAGCTTTGCAGACTCTGAGAAACGCGCTGACTCAGGTTGATGTGGTCCATCGAGTTGCTCGGGAGTTGTTCCAAACCCTCGGAGAAGTCGTATGGAGTCTCGCGGACAACTCACATCGAAGTTCGACGCTTCGGATACTTTCGTCAACCAGAAAGCAACCTGTATGGTCGCAGGCTGAGCAAATTGCCGATGATCTCCTGACCGCTTTGCGATTGTTGCGCAAAGATGCCGAATGGGTGTCAGCTCGAATGGCCCGGGAGTTGCAGTCTGGGAGCCTTGGGGATCAGGGTGAGGTTACCCACGCTGCAATTGCGGCATGGCTGGAGGCCGAAGAGAGGCTCGAAGATGATGTAAGCAGCGCATTGCTGAGCCCAGACCTGAACACCGTCTGCTGGCTGCAGCAATCAGGTCGAGGAGAATCGGTTTCTGTCCATTCCACTCTTCTCGAAGCTGGACCGCGAATTTTCGATTCTCTTTTTGCCACCAGAGAAACAGTGGTGCTGACTTCTGCTACGCTCAGAACCGGAGGGTCTTTCACTCACTTTCGCAAGCAGACAGGTATTTTCGAAGCGCGAGAGGTGGTCATCCCCTCGCCTTTCAATTTTCGGCAGAACGCATTGATCGTTGTCGCCAGAGACGTTCCCGAGCCAAATCAGGCAGCATACGGTCAGACTGTGAGCGATGTGGTTGTTGATCTGGCCACAGCCATCAAAGGACGCACGCTGGTGCTGTTCACATCACTTGGTCATTTGCGTGAAACAGCGACCAGCATCCGCGTACCGTTGGCCGAGACTGGTATTGAAACGTATGCGCAGTGGTCAGACGGCACGCCGGAAGCTCTAGCGGAGAAACTGAGATCGATGAAGCCAATGGTCGTGCTTGGTGCGGCATCGATGTGGGAGGGCATCGATGTTCCTGGTCCCGGGCTGTCGGCGCTGGTCGTTGTGCGACTACCTTTTGATGTACCGTCAGATCCGTTGCATAGTGCTCGTGCCGAACTATTCGATTCTCCTTTTTTCGACTATTCGGTACCCAGAGCAACACTGAAACTTCGCCAGGGATTTGGGCGTTTGATACGGTTATCAACCGATCGAGGGGTTGTGGTCCTGATGGACCGGCGAGTCATCAGCAAAGGATATGGGCAGAGTTTTCTGAAAGCGCTGCCGGACACAAGTATTGCTCTATCCCCATCTGACGAGGTCGGGGAGACTGTGCGAGCATGGCTCGATCGTCAGGCAGCGAGTTGAATTAATTGTCAGGAATCCAGACGAAAGGCGGCAAAACGCTGTGAACGAACCGATCGACCGAAACCTGGCTCTTGAGCTAGCGCGTGTGACCGAAGCAGCGGCTCTCATGTCCGCGAGGTGGATGGGCCGGGGTGACAAAGAAGCGGCTGACCAGGCGGCTGTGGACGCGATGCGCTATGTGCTTGGTACCGTCTCCATGGACGGAGTCGTTGTGATCGGTGAAGGTGCCAAGGATGAGGCTCCAATGTTGTTCGTCGGCGAGCGCGTGGGCATTGGACTGGAGCCGAAAGTCGATATCGCTGTAGACCCGGTGGAAGGCACGACCCTCGTGGCGATGGGAATGCCGAATGCCATATCGGTGGTGGCGCTTGCTGACCGGGGATCGATGTTTGCGTCGGACGACATCTCTTACATGGAAAAAATCGCGACTGGAGCCGAGGCTGCGGATGCAATCGACCTTACGGCTTCGGCGACGACCAATTTGGAAAACGTGGCCAGAGCAAAACAGATGACAGTTCAGGATTTGACTGTGGTTGTGCTCGAACGTCCGAGACACAACGAGCTGGTTCGCGAGATTCGGGAATCTGGTGCTCGAATCAAGTTCATTCCCGATGGAGATGTGGCCGGTGCGATGATGACCGCTATGCCATCCTCGGGTGTTGACATTTTGATGGGCATTGGAGGCGCTCCTGAGGCTGTGGTCGCGGCGGCTGCGATGAAGTGCACTGGCGGGGCGTTGCAAGCACGACTCTGGTTGCGAAACGAGGAAGAGCGGCAAATCGCCGATGCAAAAGCGATTGATGTCACCAGGGTCTTCGAGATTCACGATCTTGTAGGGGGCGACAATATTTTCTTCTCTGCGACGGGTATTACCGACGGCGATCTGTTGCAGGGGGTTCGTTTCTCCAGCAATGGAGCATCTTCGCAGTCACTTGTGATGCGGTCGAGAACCGGAACAACGCGGCGAATCGACGCGTTTCATCGTCTTGACAAACTCGACGCGATTGCTGGTTTGCGGTACCGGTGAGCGGAAAGGATTGGCACTGGAGGCTAGTCGGAACCCGGGGCTGACCCTGGCCGCTGCCCAGGCCTGGAGAGTAGCCCCTTGAGGCGTTCGCTGAGGGTATCCGATGCCTTTGACCCTGAATCTTCTGCTGACTCCTGTGCGTAGTAGTATCCGTAGTAGTCTCCGCTGTGCTGCCGATCGTGCTGATTGAGCAAGACCCCGATAACCCTCGCGGTATCTGGCAGGGCGTTCATGGCGGCCTGCAATTTGTCGATTCTCGTTTGTCCATCCTTTGCTACCATCAGGACGGCATCAGTGGCGTCCGCGACGACGAGCGCATCACTTGCGGCAAGGGCGGGGGGAGTGTCGACCAGGACGATATCGACCTGACTGCGCAGTTGGTCAAGGAGCGTTCGCAAGCGCTCGCTTCGGAGTAAGTCTGCCGGGTTCGGTGGGATGGGCCCTGAAGTGATCAGGAATAGACTGAGGCCAGGTACAGCTTTTGCAACATCCTGCCATTTGAGATTCTCCCGGCTGAGCAAGTTTGACAGGCCTGAGTCGTTCTGCACCCCATAGATTCGGTGCAGCGAGGGTCGGCGAAGATCGGCATCGAGGACTGCCACTGAGAACCCTGCCTGGGCCAGCGCAGCGCCCAGATTCGCGGTCACGGTGCTCTTTCCTTCTCCAGGTCCTGAACTTGTGACGGCCAGCGTCGAGATCTCCTGTCCCGCGGCAGCGAACTCAATGCTGGTGCGGAGCAGGCGCACGGATTCGGCAGGCGAACTGGAAGGGTGATCGATTAGAAACAATTGGTGGTGGCCCTCGTCTCCCAATCCGGGGATCAATGGAATAGTTGCCAGGAGCGGCACTCCGACGAGGTCGAGGTAGGGCGATTCTATTTTTGCGGTGTTGTCCAGGTACTCGTAAACCGCGATGGCGCCGATGGCGAGACAGAGCCCGGCAAAGGCAGCGAGCAGCGTGTAGAGCTGGACATCTGGCGCGTACGGTGCCGACGGAGGCGCGGCATTTTGTACGACAACGACGCCAGTTTGAGCGCTTGCCTGCTGGAGATCCATGCGGCTGGCGGAAAGGACAAGCTCTCGATAGGTTCCCTGGAGGTCGCGCACGTTTTGCCGAAGGGTCTCTATCTGAGCCTGGACTTCGGGCGACGAGGCGTTTTCGCCGGTTGAGAGATTGTCGATGACCTGCTGCTGGGTCGCTATGTTTGCTTGCGTTTCCGCGATTTGCTGGTCGAGCGCTTCGCGGTACGGTCCACTCAGCTCCTCGGTTCGATTCAGGGCAAACACCGCAAAGTCGTTGGCAACTTCGTTTGCCAGCAGGGCTGCAGTTTCCGGATCGGTGTCCGAGATCGAAATGCGCAGGAGTCTGGTGCTTTCGACGGGTTCGGTTGATATCTTGCTTCGAAGCTCTGCCTCGGTCAGCGGGAGATCGAGCCGATCGATGAGTGGGCCGAGCACACTTGTCGTTGTGATGAGCTCACGATAGGTTGCGACGATTGTGGGGTCATAGTAGATGAAGTCGGTACCCAGGGAGGGCGGATTGATTTCTACTGTCGCAGAGGCAGAGTAGAGTTCTTGCTGGCGGCTGACCTGTGAGAAGGCAACGACACCCGAGACCAGTGGCGCAAGGAGCAGAAGCCACCACCACCGGCGACACAGCTGGATCAGGTTGCTGAAACTCAGGTCCAAAGTGGCTCTTCCAGTTTCGTAGGATGGTGCGCTGCTCAACTCAAAACAACCTGTTCGTTGATGCCCTACTTTACGCCATTTCTGATCGAAAGCATGGCTGGTAGCGGGGCAGGATATCTTCGTTCGCAGTGGATGGGTTTGATGAACTTCACAGTCTTTGCCGCGTCGAGTTCTTCAGCGATTGCCGGAGTTGGGGTTCGATGAAGGTGGCGCTCGTCCATGACTACCTGACCCAGTATGGGGGCGCAGAGCGTGTGCTTGCTGAGCTGCACACGATGTTTCCGGACGCTTCGGTGTACAGCTCGGTAGCCGACCGGGATGCGTTGCCTGCTCAGGCGATCACGTGGGACATGCATGAGACGATGCTGGCACGCGTGCCGTTCTCGAAGCGGGTGCACCGTGGGCTGCTGCCGCTCTATCCTGCGGCGTTTCGAGGTTTGCGGACCAAGCTGAAAGACGCTGATCTTGTGATTGCTGATTCGAGCGCCTGGGCACATCATGCGGGCGTGGCTGAGGAAGCCGCTTTGATCTGCTATTGCCACTCTCCTGCGCGGTTTCTCTACGGCGATTCGACCTATCTTGGGCCGGCATCGTTGCCGTTTGGGGTGCGGCAGGTGGCTGATCTGGCGTTTGCGGGGCTTCGTCGATCGGATCAGCGGGCGGCGATGCGGGTGGATCGCTATGTTGCAAATTCCCGCAACGTGGCGACGCGGATCGAGCGCGCATATGGTCGAAATGTGTCGGTCGTTTACCCTCCAGTCGACGTTGGCAGATTCGCGGTGGCTGATGGGCCGGCAGCCGACTGGTTTCTGGTAGTTTCGCGGCTGGTGCCGCACAAGCGGATCGATCTGGTGATCGAAGCGGCGAATCGATGGGGTGTGGCGCTGAAGATTGTTGGCGACGGGCGCTCCGAGGTGGCGCTGCAGCGGCAGGCGGGGCCGAGTGTCGAGTTTCTGGGGGCGCTAGATGACGATGAGGTCGCCCGGTATATGCGAGAGTGCCGGGCGTTGATCCTGCCTGGTTTGGAGGATTTTGGGATGACTGCAGTGGAAACGCAGGCGGCGGGACGGCCGGTGATCGCGTTTGCCGGGGGCGGGGCGCTTGAGTCGATATTGCCGGGCGAAACCGGAGAGCTGTTTGCCGAGGCGACGGTGGAGTCGCTGATGGATGCCATTGACCGGTTTGAGAGACGGCGATGGGAGCCGGCGGTGGCGAGAGCGAATGCGGAGCGATTCGATGTTTCGCGATTCCGGCGAGAGATGCTGGAAGAGATCGAGGCTGGGCTGCTGGCGCGAAGGCAGTTGAGTGCGGATCGCGCGAGCGATCGACGGCGAACCGGAGGGCGCTATGCGGTGGGGCGGTGACGATGTTGGCGTGGTGCTGAGCCGGGGCGAGGTCTGGTTGCTGTTGAATGCGCTGGCCTCGGCGCCGACGCCGGCGGTCGACCGGGATGGGCTGGAGCTGGAGCCCTGGGTGGTGGGCGAACTGAAGGCACGGCTGCAGGCGGCGATGCGACCGGATCCGGTTTCCGATATCGAGGAGCGGCCGATTGTCCGGCTGGACTCGGATATGGGACGGAGTCTGGCGGCAGCCGGGGTGCGGTCGATGGCGATCGAAGGTGGTTACGATCTGGGGTCGCTGATCGAGGCATGCTCGGCACGGGGATGGGGAGTTGAGCTGCGTTTGCCAGCGGGTTCGGTGCCTTCGACGCCGATGGAGGCGGTGGTGATTGTGGGCGGCGAGTCTGGGCGGCGAGCGTTTGTGGGGCTGGAGCGGCCGGTGGTGGCGCTGGCGCGGGCGCTGATTGCGGCGCTGGGGAGCGATGAGTCTGGAGATGTGCACAAGGCTTCGAAGGGCGACGGTTTGGCGGGTGAGCGGGATTTCGAGGAGTATGTGATCCGCGCGGATGCGATCAACCCAGGTGAGCGGGACTCGACGATAACGGCGATGGCGGGGGAAGGCTGGGAGCTGGTGGTGGATGATGGTGAGGGGTTGGTGTTTCGGCGGATGGGAGATGGGAAATAGGAAATGGGAAATGGGAGCTGGGAGCTAGGAACTGGGAAATGGGAGCTAGTGATCCCCAAACCCCTTGACCTTCTGCGGAGGGGTAAGGGGCTTTTTGTTGTTTGCGGATGGGTATGCGGCGGGATCGACCTTGCCGTCGAGTGACCTGTTGTGGAGTCGTGATGATTACAGCCAAGGAGGCGAGTGACAATCATCGTTCGACCGGGATCCTGTATTGCGCCGGGTTGGGATTACGGCTGGAAGGCCGACCGGTAACCAGCCGGAGGCAGGGCTACGCGCTGCCCAGGCCCGCTCACCTACCTCGGAGTGCCGCTTGTTATCAAGATAGCACACCAGTTCTGTATAGTCAGTAGTATATGCTACCATTCTCAATAATTTACGAGAATGGGTTTGCTGAGGGTGTGGCTAGCGGCGTTCGCGAGGAGTCGATTTGCAATTAATCTAGCTCTCTCGAATAGCAGATGGTTTGTGAGTACGGGCACGAATGGGGCGGCGCTTGATCAATACCAGATGGCAGTGCCGCGCTGAGAATTGAAGGTGGGGATATCTCATCCAAACATTCACCACTTACGCCTCGAAACGCGGTGGCTACTCGATGAACGATGCTTGAATGTGTGAAGGGGTAGGCTAAGCCGATTTTTGAAGGCGTGTGCGCCTTGCCACCTTCGCGAGGATTTGTTTGGATCAACTGGACCGCGGATCTATACGGCTACTTACAAAACTACGCGTATCTTCATCGATGAAGTAGACGTAGCAGCCCTTTAGGCCGCGCGTCAGAAGAATCCTATACACGTTCTTGACCAGTTCGGTGAAACTCTGGCCCGCCTTCTTCACCATGCCATCAGCTGACGCCTTCGGGTCCCCGATCCAACGATTGAGACGCGGGTCGTATCGCAGGTCCGGTCCCCAAATTACTCCCGCATAGTCGAATTCAAACCCTTGCGCTGTATAGACACATCCGACCTGCTCAATTCCTCTCGGGTCCGATGCCCAATACTCTTCTTTGGGGATTCCGGGCGCAAGCTTGCCGTTACGGGACTTTGCGTTCCATGGCATTGACCACTCACCAACTACGACATCTGATACGAGGGTGCCATCAGGTCGTGGATCAGACCATGGCCAGCAAAAGCCTGCTGCCAGTCTCGCTGAATACCCTTCCGACTGTCGAAGGCGAATGTCCTTATCGAGCTCGTGAATGCTATTGACAATTCGGAAGTCAAACTCGCCGGTTTCGTCCAAAAGCACATTCTGAGTTCGACGAATGTCGAGCGTCGTTTCGACCCAGTTGATGAACGTCTCAGATCCGCCGCACCGAAACTGTATATCCAGGTCAAACTCTGACAAGTCAGCTCCTTCTCGAGCTGCCGCTTCACGGATGAGGACTGAACTGCCGATCTCATTAGGTCGGACGACTTGTCGATCATCGATGAAGAACACGGATACCTTCGACGCTTTGATCAACTCGTCGATTTGCGGAAGCCCGGACCTCTTGGATTTCGGCGTGTACTGATTGACGCTAGTCTCTCGAATACGGTGGGCCTCGTCCATGATCAACACATCAATATCGCTCTGACCGGCATCGGCATACGAGTTGAAGTACTTGAACTGAGAAGCTGCTCGCGAGCCCACGATGGAGCGAATGTTCTGCGTGAATGCCCGCGAACCCGTTGCGTGTTGGGCGTTGAACCCTTGGCGGGATAGTTCGCCTACAAGATGGAGTGCCAGCACACTCTTGCCTGTTCCTGGCCCCCCATGAATAAGCAGCACCGACTTGTTGCTCGAGTGATAGCCAGACTTGGCCTGCTCGATGACAGCGTTGAACACCACCAACTGTTCATCAAGAAGCACGAAGGCAGCTTGACCCGATACCATCGCCGCAGTGTGCTCAAGAAGCTTCTTACTCGGTCTATATCGGCTGGCCATCACCGCGCCCAGGACGTCCATGCCTTCACCGAAGCTCAGACGCTCGGTTAAGTACTCCGTCAGCTGTGGGGATTGATCGCCAGTGAAAACTGGAAATCGGTCGAGGATCACTTTGTGTCGTTGGCTGTACAGCTCATCGTTCTCTTTGAACTGCTGGTTGTGCAAGTAGGCGCAAGCATCTACCTGGATCTGATCGTCCGCGAAGGCCAACTGGTTATCAACGATATAGTCGCGATACTGTCCGACTTGCCGGGATGGGTGTAGCTGATCCCTTAATCTGCCTCCGATAAACGTGGTGACGCAATCTGGAACATTGCTCTCATGACACTTGTCCCACTGCTTGAGCTCAACAATGACCGCGCTAGCTTGCTTCGACGGTAATCGCCCAGTGATCATGCAGTCGAGTCGTTTGGATGAGAGCGGCAGTTGATACTCGAGCAGGATGCCTTGATCTTTGAATTCCGCATACTGAGCTACGGTGCACATAGCTCGCAGGCTGTGTTCCCACGAGCGGATCTCCGAATTCGCCGGTCGATATCCTAGATTGCGTTGAAAACTCTCAGTGAGCTTGACGGCAATGCGATTGCGGAAGGTATCCTCGATGAATTGGCTAGCGCTACCAAAGTATAGTTGCATAGCAACACTCCCCTTCCAACAGATCGCGAAGCCTAGGTCTTATGTCGGAGACTGCGAATTTCCAAAGCAGCGTTGTATTCCTGAGACAGATCAAACCCAATATCAGTTTCAGGCGCTATTTGCTGGAAAGCGGTAAACATCAAGCACATTAGATGCATTCCAGTGAATTCACCCGGCAATGTGCGCAGCGTGTATAGAATATCTGGATTGTTAACTTCCAAACCTGATCGGCCCTTGAGCGCTATCTCAAAACCAACAGCCTGGACCGCGTCAGGTGCCATTTCGGAGAATTTCTCCAGGGCACCAAGACAGTACATGACAGCATCCATGCGAGGCGTGCCACCTATGCTTCTCATATTCTTGGCAGCAATGCGGCTTCTGGCCTGCCGAGCGAGTTCACCCAGTTGAGAGTCGATGTTCTGTGAAATCGCCGTTTGATACAACGTGTCAGCTTCGGGAAGATCATCCGGTCCACCGAAGTCTTCAAGAGCCTGAGCCAACCCGTACGTTGACGATTGGTCATTCGGTAAGAGGCGGTTGGCTTCGCGCAGGTGGTGGATGGCAGCCTGCCGTTCGTTAAGATTGCCCAAGATAGCGCCGAGGTTCCGGTGTGCGAAGCCATTGTCCGGGTCAAGACTGAGTGCCTGTTCCAGGCGGCGACGTGCAGCATCCGCATTTCCGTCGCGGTACAGTGCCAACCCAAGGGCCACCAAAGCGTTCGAATTTTGCGAATCAAGATGCACTGCCTTGAGCAAGTGCAGCTGAGACTTCTCAAGCCTCCCCAGGTCACTCAACACCATCCCCAAGTTGTAGTGAGCAACCGCATGCTTTGGCTCGACCGCCGTCAGTGCTTCGAGATAGGCAGCACCTTCTGATGGTCGCCCCTGTTCTAGTGCAATCATCCCGCGATCAAAAAGCGAATCGCCTGACTTCTCGGAGTTCCATCGAACCTTGACTCGATCAGCTTGAATTTCGACGGCGACATCGCCTCCAAGCGACGCGAACTCTCCCTCGAAGTACTGTTGGACTCCTGACTCGAACTCGGTCGAACCAACCACCCTTGCGGTTTCAGGTAAAAGGTCAAGATCGAAGTCCTCGATTGGGATCTCAAAATCCATTAGCGGTCCTTTGTCAAGCGTTAAGGTCGCCACCGATGCCTTGTTGAGCCATCGACTCGACCTTGTGCGCCACATTGTGGTTCGACATGATACGAGTGATCTCTTGTCGGTCCATCGTCCCAGCACGGTACTCCGTAAACAGCTTGGTGAACACGGTTTTGAACCGCTGACTGTCTAACTGACTTAACTTTTGTGTGACTGGCGTTTGAAACAGCGCTCCCGCCGCGAAGACCGTTCCGCCGTCAGCTCCTAAGATGACTTTTATGTCCTCGTCGCTAATGCCTGCGATGCGAACTGCCATATAGTTGGCAAGCACTGCCTCGCTTAAGCTGGTGATTAAGTCATCACTCAAGGCTCTTGGATGATTGCTCATGGGCGTGCTTTGACCCAGGAATACCAACCTCCCAGTTCAAGCTCTTGCGCCCAGGCGTCAACTAGCTTTTCATCGTAAGTCGGGTCTGGCGGGATCTCTTCCATCAATCCAAGGAGCTTGCGTCCGGCTTTCTCATAGCCGGCTGCCCTCCAAGGAATAGCATTCTGGTTTCTTCCGTACAATCTGTCGGCAAAAATTGCGTAGGAAGCGTTCATAGCAGCATTCGCATCCAAAATTCTCTTGGGAGAAAAGCCCTTAACTTCGGGTTTGAGAATCGACAAATTGTCCTGCAGCTGGCGATCGATCGCTATCCCTTGCTGCTCTCGTAGTGTCGGGTAGGCTTCATATAACCACCGGTCGATTCGGAAGCCTATCGGGTACGACCGGAGTTGAATCAAGATCCCCTGAAACAGCTGCTGAGCAAGCTGCGAAATAGCACCGTCAGGAAGTCGCGCAGTTGTTCCTCCCCGACGCAGCATCTGCTCGACATCTCGCACCTTGTCTGCTTCAACCGCGAACTCCTTTCGGTCGTCAGGTTCATGCTTGAAGAGCCTAATCACGAAGCCGCACTGGTAAGCGACTAGGTAGTCGGCAGCCTCAACAGTGGGATCGAGGCGTAGCAAATGAGCCGGTACTCCAGATCTTGCACGAGTCATGCGAGCCAGATGAGGTTGCTCTGAGTCGGCGATGATTTCAACCGGCCAACCTGTAACCCGGTCGACTTCGGCCAAAATCTCTTTCGTTTCAAGTAGAAGTTCTCTCACGCATTCCCCAAACGGTGGATGAACAAATGTCGATCGAATCAGTATCTCAGGATACTGTGCCCATCGACCACTTGTGTTGCACCATGGTACGAGGTGTTTCGCTCACCTCGTAACCTTTAATCAACAGGAACTCGGCAAGGTAGGAGCCGTCCTGACCGGTGATGCCGGTGATGAGGGAGCGTCTGGACATATGTGGCTATGCGGCTCCTCGACCGGTGAGCACGGCGGGGATCGTTTTGGCGAGGAGCTTCAGGTCGAACCTGGTGCTGCGGCGCTGGATATAGTCAAGATCCATGGCCATCCAGGTGTCGAAATCGAGATCGGAACGGCCCTCGACTTGCCAAATGCACGTCAGGCCTGGCTTGACGGCCAGGCGCCCAAGCTCTCGCTCTGTGTACCGGGAGACTTCATGGGGCTCCGAGGGGCGGGGTCCGACCAATGACATGTCGCCTCGAACAACGTTCCAGAATTGCGGGAGCTCGTCAAGGCTGGTTTTGCGGAGCCAGCGGAGGTCGTCGACGCTTCTGGGGTCGTTCCTGAGCTTGAACGCCGGTCCGATGACTTCGTTGAGATGCTGAAGCTGAGCCTTCCGTGATTCGGCATCGACCTGCATTGTTCGAAATTTATAGCAGGTGAACGGGCGGCCGCCCTTGCCGATGCGCGTCTGCCGGAAAATGGCAGGTCCCTCAGACTTGTGTCGGATATACGGGATCAGGGCAAGGCTGACGGTGGTGGCGACAAGCAAACCCATTGTGCCAATGGTGATGTCGATGGCGCGTTTGGTGAGCTCATAGGCGAGCGAACCCGTGGCGTCCGGGATGACATACGGTGTCTCGCCGCCGTCTTCCATGGAGGCTCCACGAAGCGGCGGCAGGGTAGCGTGAGGCTCATCGGACTCATCAGAGTCCGGCAGAGCGCGAGACAGCGCGGACTGCATGTGTTCCCTCGAGTTATTGCATGGCGCTCTTGCGCCGATCCTTTCAGCCAAACGTTCGCGATGTGATACCCGATGAATCGGGCATTGTCAAGAAACGACGGGAATGACGCTGTTATCCGGTCCGATTGTGTCAAGAGCAATCCGTAAGGGGTGCATGCGAAGTGCGTTTTGTTCTCCGTTTCTACGTGAATCCACTTGTGGGGACCTGTAGACCGACTTCGAACCTGGAACGGTTTTTGCGGTGATACCCTAATGACAGGCTGAATTCGAAAGCTAGCGAAGGGGTGACGATGTGACTGCAATTGGAAGCGACATCATGAATCACTCGATGGTCGTTGGTGGGAAGGATGTGGGAGCTATCGATGGAGAAACGTTCGAAACGGTTTCTCCAGCGACCAATGAGGTAATCGCCGTGGTGCCGAAGGCAGCACCGGCTGATGTGGATGCCGTCGTCCGGGCGGCCCGGGTGGCGTTCGACGACGGGCCGTGGGGGCGGATGACGCCACTCGAGCGCTCACGACTGCTGAATCGGGTGGGAGATTTGCTGCGGGAACGAGTGGAAGAGATTGCCCGGATCGAGACCATGAATTGCGGGAAGATCATCGTGGAATCGCGCGGAGATGTGATCGCTGCGGCGAACTGTTTTGAGTACTACGGCAATCTGGCCACGCAGATCTGGGGTGACCAGATCCCGATGAACGGACCGCTGCTGGACTACACGCTGCGGGAACCGTACGGGGTTTGCGCGCAGATCATCCCGTGGAACTTTCCGCTGCTTATGGCGGCGTGGAAAGTGGCACCGGCGCTGGCTGCGGGAAATACGGTGGTGCTGAAGCCAGCGAGCGCGACGCCGGTGACGGCCATCATGCTGGGCCAGATTTGCCGGGAGGCTGGCGTTCCCGATGGAGTGGTCAACGTCGTGACGGGGCCGGGAGCGTCGATTGGTGATGCACTGGTGACGCACGACCTGGTCGACAAAGTGGCGTTCACCGGAGAAACAGAGACGGGTCGCAACATCATGGCCAAAGCGGCGGGAACGATCAAGAAGGTGTCGCTCGAGCTCGGTGGCAAGAGCCCGAACATCGTCTTTCCCGATGCCAACATCGATGAATCGGTGAACGGATCGCTGTTCGCGATTTTCACCAATGCGGGGCAGCGGTGCACAGCGAGAACACGACTGTTTCTGCATCGGGAGATTCAGGACCAGTTTCTGGAAATGTTCGTAGAGCGGGCCAGGCGAATCAGGGTCGGTGATCCGCTCGAGCATGAGACCCAAATGGGGCCAGTTATCACCCGCAAACAGCGATCGCGGGTGCTGGAGTATTGTGATGTGGCTCTGGAAGAGGGCGCTGAGCTGCTCACCGGCGGCAGTGCGATCGAGAACGGCGGCCTCGAACGGGGCAATTTCCTGGCGCCTACGGTGTTTGGCTCAGTGACCTCAGAGATGACCCTGGCACAGGAGGAAGTCTTCGGTCCAGTGCTCGCGGTCATC
>JBGTJM010000185.1:0-2643 GCA_041745115.1 Thermomicrobiales bacterium | reverse complement strand
GTTCTCTCCTAGAGCAAAGGAAGAGCAGGAGCGGCGATCTCGCCGCTCCTGTCATTTCGTGTCACCTGCTAGTTACGATCCTGCTTCCTGAAGTTGCCTGTACTGATCGAGATTCGAATCGATTTGCTCGATCATCTCCTCGGGGCCAATTGAGTTGAGGAACAAGGCTTGAACAGGCTGGTACCAAGCCGCCCAGAGCGCAGTATCCCAGTGGATGCCGTAGTAGTAGATGATGGTTTCTGAGGTTGTGGACTGAGTGACTGCATTGTCGAATCCCAGCGTAGCGGTGGGTGGATCAACTCCAGTTACCGTGGGGATGAACGAGAGTTCCTGGGCACCGCGCGCCTGAACATCCCTATCGGTCCAACGCTTCACGTATTCCACGGCGAGTGGAACGTTCACTTCGTGGCTAGTGGCCATTTCGGGATTTGCGACTGACCAGATCTGGGCGGTTCCGAACATCGATGTCTGGTCACCAGCGCCCCCGTCGTATGTGGGGAAATCAAAGACTCCGAGCTCGTAGTCGGGAGGAATGACATCCTTCATTTCAGAGGATAGCCAACTGCCCATGTGGATCATGGCTGCTTTGCCCTGGAAGAAGAGGGCCTGAGCTGTGGTGAAATCAGCGCCTTCATAACCATCCATGAACCAGCCGTTCTGAGGAAGCTTGGCAATTTCCTGCGCGGCGAGGAGGAATCCGTCGTTGTCAGCGACCCGGCCTTCGCCATAGACGACATTCTCGACGGCTTCTCGGCCGACAATTCTCTGGGTCATGCGGTCCCACCAGTGTCCACAATACACATCAGTAGGACCAGAGACACACACAGGCTTCATTCCCGTTTCGCCGCTGCGTTCATCGATGGCTTCGCACACGGCGAGGAACTCTTCCCATGTGGTGGGTGGTTCGAGGCCCATTTCATCAAAAGCCCGCACGTTGTAGTGCATGAGCATCAGCACCATCTCGTAGGGCACACCCCACCACGCGCCAGGGGTCTCGGTTCCTTCTCGCGTGTCGACAGCAAAGGACTTCGCGCTCTCAGTAAAGATGTCAGACCACACTTCGCCGGATTCCAGGGTTTCGCTCATATATGGAGAGAGATCGAGTACGAATCCGTTATTCGACCAGTCCCATGTTGGCGGAGCCTGATTGCTCCAGCGACCGGTATCGACGTCGAGCGGGTCGCCGTTTTGCCAGCGGAGCGCGCGAGCCGGGTCTGACGCTGTGTTAGCAAAGGTGTAGCGAATCTCGGTTCCCTCATAGTCAGCTTCCAGCGAATCGCCGATTGCTTTGGCGTGCTGAAACCATGGGTGCGGATCTTCCTGAAGCACGCCGACTTCGAGGGAGCTGCCGACAATTCCCTGAGCCGAGGCTGGAAGGACGAGGCCGCGAGGCACACCGCCCACAAGCGTGAGTCCACCTCCGGCGGCGCCAAGGCGCAGCACATCGCGGCGTGAAAGCCCGTGATTCCGCAGGAATCTGGGGTCGGTCAAATGACGGTGGAACTTCTGATCGGCCATCGTTCGATCCTCCTGGTAGACGCGATGCAATCGCCGCCTCTGTTTTTTCGTTACCGACGAGATTGCCTGATGTAACTTTAGGCAATTCTGCAAGTGTGTCAATAGGGCCCAGAAGACAAGATCGATGACTGGGCAGGGGCGTCGCGCACGAAGACGCCACGTTGCCGGATGATGCAGGTCGTTTTTTGCAGGCTATGGGGAAGGGTCAGGGTAGCGCCAGGCGTTGATGATTTCCCAGTTGAGCTCGATGCCGAGGCCGGGGCGATCGGCCGGGGTGAGGTAGCCGCTGGCGATGGTGGGGCCGGAGGTGAGGATGTCCTTTTGGTATCGCAACGGACCAAAGGTTTCGGATGGGTGGGTGAGGGCGGGGCTGGAGACGCCGAGGTGGGCGGCAGCGGCGGTGCCAATGCCGAGCTCAGCCTGACTTCCAAGGATGCAGGGGATGTCGAGCGAGGCAGCGAGGGCGAGGATATGGGAAGCGGGAAGGAGGCCGCCGGCTTCGACGACGTAGACATTCCAGACGTCGGCTGCCTGGAAGCGGGCAACATCGTAGGCATCGGACAGGGATTGGAGGGACTCGTCGGCCATGATCGGAACGGTCGTGCGCTGGCGGAGGAGATGGAGTCCGTCGAGATTGTGGCGGGAGAGGGGCTGCTCGATCCAGGCGATTGGTGCTTCCTGCGAAAGCTTTTCGATGGCGTTGGCTGCTTCTGGAATCGACTTCCAGGCCATGTTGGCATCGAGGCGGAGGGGCGTTGAGTGGTCGAGGGCTTGAGAGACGGCCCGGACAGCGGCGATGTCGTCGTTCAGCTTGCGGCCGACCTTGAGTTTGATGGCGTGAAAACCGGCGTCGATAGCGGCGCGGGCGTCGGCAGCCATTTCCTCAGGGGATTTCTGGTAGATACCCCAGGCAAGAGGTACTGATTCACGGCTTTTGCCGCCCAGAAGCTGATATACGGGTATTTCGTAGATCTTTCCGACCAGGTCGAGAAGCGCCATTTCGAATGCAGCGCGGAGGTAGGAGGCGGAGAGCTCAGTCGCGAGAAGGTGATCGATTCGGGCGAGAATGGCAGGAATGTTGAGGGGGTTCTGGCCGATGAGGGCGGGTCCGATGAGGGTTCTGGC
>JBGTJM010000184.1:0-4072 GCA_041745115.1 Thermomicrobiales bacterium | reverse complement strand
CTGGTAGTCCATATCGAAACCGAAGTGGCGGGGACCCCAAACGGCCAGCGCCTCCGGCGTTCGCATGATCTCCGGGACCCGGACTGCCACCACGGTTACGCGCTGACCGTAGCGAAGCTCCTCTGTGGTGATGGGCTCTGCTGTTTCGCTGTCAAGAATGCAGATCAGGTCCGGGACGACGGCAAGCACATCGTCCCCGCACCTCGCAATGAGGTTTTCGTTCTGGAAGTCAATCGAGAGTGGGGGTCCATGCTCACTGTCACCTAGAGGTGCGATGCGGATGTTGCCCTTCGCGAATCCCTCAGAAGTACGACGGAAGACCTCCACAATTTTGCCCTGATAGATGACCTTCGCAGGAGCGTACGAGGATTCCGACAGCGTTTCGATAAGCTGCTCGAACGGATCAAGCCGCTCTTCCCTGGCAACTCGAATCGCTCTGCCAATGCGCAGTCCAAGCCCGATCGTGCCCGAAACGGAGACGCGCTTTGCGATCGCTCCATCCATTGGGTATTCCGCAATATACGCAACACCGCCCATACGAATCGTGACACCGCGGGCCAGCCACTCCATCATGAAGTTGTCGTGAGTCTCGATGACCGTTTGGTCGTGATGATCGTTGGTGATCACCATAGGTGTGCCAGAGACACCGTAGATGTGGAAGGTCTCATGAAACAGCTCGGGAAATGCCCGGCCCATACCGTCTGCGTCAACCACGGGAATGCCCAGCCGGAGTGCTACGACGAGGGGGATCATCGAGTTGACTCCGCCGGCCTCGATTGGCATTGTGGCGAAGGCAGTCTTCCCCAGTACCTCCTCGAGCTTTCTGAGCGATGCCGCCGCTTCGTTCCCTTCTGGCAGCTTCTCGACGATACAAGTTGGCGCGCCCATCATCGCTGTTGGAATGACCAGCGCTTCGTCCGGGAGATCTGCCAAATCGAGCAATTCGAGGTCTCGCCCGGTCTCCTGCATCGCGCTCTCAACCATCAGCCGTCCAACGTAGGGATTTCCGCCGCCTCCTGTGCCCAGAAATGCCGCGCCGCGTGCCAGGTCGTGAAGATCGAAAGTCGTCAGCTTCAGAGTCATCTGAAAGTCCTCAACTCTGCACGAGCGAAGCAAATCGCTGTTCGATCGGAGCGTATTCGATGTCGTAGCCAAAGTGTCTGGGTCCGCCAAGTGCGACCCCCTCCGGGGTACGCCACTTTGGATCGCATGGCATGGCAATGACTGAAACCCGGAACCCGTAGCGAAGATGCTCGGTGGTGATCGGATCACCGCGTTCGGTGTCGAGGATGGCGATCAGGTCGGGAACCGACGCCACGATCTCACCATCGAGTTTTGCCACCAGATGCTCATTCTGAAACTGAACGACCATCTCATGTCCGTGCCAGGCATCGGTACCGGCAATCACTGCTTCGCCGCGAGCCCATCCCTTTTCGGTGCGTCTCTGCACATCGATGATGCGACCAGCAAAGAGCTGGAATCCGTTCGCAGCCTTGAGAACGGCCCGAACAGGGTCCTGATGTGAATCCTGAGCCTCTCTGATCTTTCGCCCGATCGACTCCGCATACGAAACCGATCCGGGAATACCAGCAATTTTGAGATCCGCGACTGTGATGGGAAACCCTACACCACCGGCAATCGCCCCCATCTCGACTGCTACCGGGCGAGCAAGGCGTTCGGTCCAGTGGTTGTCGATCGTGTCGAACACCGCCGCGTTCCCATGCTCGTCTGCAACGGCAAACGGCGCAGCAGGGTGGCCAAAGAGGGTGAGGGTCGTCAGCTGGATCTCCGGATATGCCCTCCCCATGCCGTCTACGTCGAGGACTGGGAGTCCGAGCGTCTTGCCTACGGCCAGGGGGACAACGCTGTTCACCCCGCCAATCTCGATAGGCATGATCGCGCCTATGGGTTTTCCGAAGTATTTCGACATGGCTTCGAAGGCATGCATGATCTCTCTGGTGAGAGAAAGCCGCTCAACATGTGGAACCGGCGATCCGATAGCGAAGGGCGAAACCGCCAGCGTGTCGTCCGGGATTTCATCCAGCGTGGAGAGGGCCAGCGGGCCATATTTTCGAACCGCCTGAATTGTGTCCAGCGTTCCGAGATAGGGGTCGCCACCACCGCCCGTGCCGAGCACTGCAGATCCGGTCGCGATGTCTCGAATCTGCTGTTCGTCGAGCATTCTCATGCCACCTGCTCCAGGTCTAGATCGATTGCTTTCTCATTCAGGTTCGTCATCGCCTCAATAGACATACTCACCGCTTGACTTCCACGGCATCGTGCTGACCGAAACGCTCCCAGGAAGTGAGGTCGCGAGTTGTGACTGGTTTTGGCGCATTGGGATTGACCGAACGGTCGACCGGTTCTGGATAGCCAAGAATGATGAGTAGCTCGATCGTAAGGTGCTCCGGGATCTCCAGAATGCGTCCGACCCCGGACTTGCTGAAAGAGGTGACCGGGCAGCTTCCCAGTTCCAGCGCGTGAGCCATGTTCAACATGTTCTGAGCAGCGGTTCCGACATCGATATAGGGGACCATCGAAGGATCAATCGAGAGCCAATCTCTCTTGACCTGATCGTGGTCGATAAGGATCGCCACAACGGCCTGGGGTAGCCCCAACATTCCCGGCGAAAACGAGCGTATTTGCTTGATCGTCTCCGGGTTGCGAGTGATGATGAATCTGTGGGGGCGCAGGTTGCCAGCACTTGCTGCGAATCTGCCAGCTTGGGCGATCTTCATCAGCAGTTCGTCAGGAACCTGCTGAGTCGTAAAGCTGCGAGTGACACGGCGGCTCTTCATCACGTCGAGCGACTGATCAGCGCGATCATTCATGGGTATCGCCTTCCATTGACGTCGTCATCGCAGCGGATCTCTCTGCGATTTCCCCCGCAACCTGGGCAGGGGTTTCTCTCAGGAACTGGAAATATCCGGGCTTGTCCCACATCGACCAGAGCTTTTTTGTGTCGATATCTGCCTTGAGGCTGGTAAGAAAGCCATCGGGGTCGGGAACACCGTTTTCGAGCATGAAGCCGATCAGCCGGCTTGCACCATCGACAAGGCGCAATGTCCCGTAATGCACTGGCTCCTGGAGCGAAATCTCAGCTGACGTGGTGAGGAACGCGATCATCTCAAGCGCCTGATCCTCAGTCAGCACTGATCCGGATGCGGAGTTTTTCCCCGCAGAAGCAATCGTGTCACCATCATTGTGATTGGGTTTCTCTGGCATCAGGCCGCCTTCCCATGTTGCATGCGAACTTCAATAGGTACGTAATCGATTTCGTATCCAAAATATCGAGGGCCGACAAGCGCGAGTCCGGCGTCACTACGCCAGCGATGGTCGCACGGTAGACCGAGCACCGCTACGCGGAATCCGTATCGAAGCGACTCAGTCGTAATTGGTTCGCCGGTCTCAGCATCCAGCACAGTGATCAGATCTGGAGTTGAAGCGAGAACATTGCCGAGATCATCCTGCGCCATGAGAAACTCATTCTGAAAATCGATGGTGAGCGACCGACCTTCGTTCTGGCCGGTTCCCGAGATGGTTGCCGTACCACGTGCGAATCCAGTTTCGGTGCGGCGAGCAAGATCCGACACCTTCCCGGTCCAGATCACAAAGCCTCCGGTGGCGTCCCGGACGGCGTCCACCGGATCAGCAAGCTTTCCCGTGAGATTCGCGGATGGTGCGTCCAATGGTTTCGATCAGTGAAATCGTGCCGGGTACGGTGGATTCCTTCATCTGCCTGCCGGTCATTGGATACAGCGCGATCATCGCGGAGCAGCCCATATCGATCGTCACCGTGCGAGCGAAGGTTTCGGTCCAGCGATTGTCAATCGTGTTCAGCACGGCGGAGTTGCCCTTTTCATCGGCCAACGTCATCGGGGTGGCGGAGATTCCGTACATCGTCGGCGTGACCATCTGGAGCTCAGGGAAGGCCCTGCCCATCATGTCGGCGTCAATGAGCGGGATTTGCAATGTGGAAGCCACCACAAACGGAATGGTGGAGTTGAGCCCGCCTGCTTCCGCGGAGAACGTCGCGTACATCGTCTGGCCAAGTGTTTCCTCGAGTCGGCGG
>JBGTJM010000183.1:0-2470 GCA_041745115.1 Thermomicrobiales bacterium | reverse complement strand
CAGTCGGCGCAACGGAACCTTCGGGACAATTAACCTGTGAGATGCTTGGATTGCAAGCACAGACATCACTGGCGCTGCAAATGAGGTTACCCGCGCAATCTTCATCATCCTGGCAAGGATCGCCGGCTACCTGGGCCGTAGCGCGATTGGCCAGCAATGTCGCGGTGGCAACCGCCCCGGTGCTGCCAAGCACTCCTCGTAGCAGTTGCCGGCGGCTGAGACCTGAGACCAGGTGGCGAGTGAATTCGTCGAAGCGTTTTCCGTCCATGGTACTGCCCCCTTTGTGCCTGCAAGCGGATTGAACGTTCGAGGTGATCGCGATGGAGGGAATGTTCTCGTTGCGGAAGTCGTTTCGCGATCGGAAGTGCGGTGCCTCGAATGTATCAGGAAGTCGGACGAGATACAATAGTTTGTATGGGATTAAAACATATGAGACAGATCACCCGTCGCTTGGAGTTGAGGAATGGGCGCGGGGTCTGCATACCGAGTGCCTGATGGGGTCGGAACAGATCGGGCGAGCCGGGGTGACACCATCAATGGCCAACTCACCGGCATCGCACCGCTAGAACTCCTCTTGGCTGGTGCGACTGAAGCGTTTCTTCCGTCAATTGAGCTTGGGGAGCGGGATGGCAGCACGCAGATGGGGATTTCGCTACGAGCATAGGACTCCTCGAACTCTGCCTTGAATTCATTGCCCCGTAGACTTGAATTGCCGGACGCGGACCGGGAAGCGGTCAGGCAGTCCGGCACGAGCATGCTCGACTTGATCGGCAGACGAAATGAGATCGCCTCGCCCTTTGGCACTTTTACGTTTAACGTGGTGACTGCGGAGGCGATGCCCCTCAAGTTCTGGCAATGCCGAATGACTGAACGGAGGCTGGCGACGAGAGGGCCCAAGGCATAGAGTTCCACGCGCTTGTCAGGCTGGAGGCGACATTTCTCTGTACAAAAGCGTTGCGGCAGGGTTCGATCTGGTTGAGTTGTGCCGTATTGTTCTCTGCAGTCTGGACCGGGATCAGGTCAGGATATCCGCTTGAGAGGATAGAGCGGGCATAGTTTGGCGAGGCGATAAGGGATTAGTGAATTGACACGATATCCGGTTCGCCATCCTTTGCTTTAGCATCGACGTGAAGAGCTTGCGTCGGTCTGCCAGTCGTTTCAACTCAAAGTTTCGAAGGTAGCGATCAAAACCGTCGCCGGTGCCGACTGCGCCCCGAATTCGTCGACCGCGATGTACTTGAAGCTATCGACCACAACGCCAACCGAGCTGAAGGTAAAATAGCACCAGTGATCTTCAAGGTAGAGACCCTCCGAACAGGTATGAATGTCTGCTAGTGCATATGGGCCACTCTCCAGCCTGCCACGCTCGGGCGCGCTCACATCACCCGACTGGGTCCGTGCTTTGGCGAGGACGGGTTCGGCTGACCCCACGAACTTCGAGAGGTGGCCTTCTGTCGGTAGTGTTTCTTCGGGGATTATGAATGCGGCTTGATCGAAATCCGGCTCGCAGGCCGAAAGAACAACCGGGATACAGGATCCCGTCCTCTCCACCCTGATGGTACTATCATGGGCGATCGGGGCATGGTTGGAACGGCATACTGGCTCGCCGGAAAGCCCGACGCTGCAGACCTGCCCTTCACAGCAGTCATTTCCCTCCGGCGAGCAGGCCAGCCCGGTGCGATCGAGCGCAGCGGAGCCGCAGACGCCCCCCTCGCAGGTGGCGATTTGGCAGACGTCGGGAGGGGAGGGACACGCCGTGTTGCAGTCGCCGCAGGTGGCGATGCTGGTGAAGTCGGGAGAAATGACATCGCCGTGAGACCGGTGGCTGGCGACGGCTGCTTCGCTGACTTCGAGGTACTGAAAAGACCCGTCATCAGTGCGGTGGCAAATACCGACTTTCGTGGTCTTAGCTTTGGCCCGATTTGCCCCGAAGAGCATCAACGTCTCCGAGGCGAGTCCCGCGGCGAGAACCTTTACCGCCGTCCTCCGAGTGACAGCCGTCGCCAGGCCCTTCGCCAACCGATCAAAGTGCGTCGAGTCCATCGCTCACTTCTCCTTCGACTCTGACTTTCTGTTTCAGCGCACCAAGGGCCGGTGATGTACGCACCTTGAGGAAGCTTTTCCCTCATGGGCGCCAAGCGCCACATTCGATTCCCTTAGCTAGTGAAACTATGTGCGGGTCCACAAATCATTGGTTGGGCTGATTCTAGGAAACGGAAAGCACTATGTCAATACCCTGTATTAGATATGTCGTTGTTCAGTGAATCTGTCACCCTAATTGTTCAGTGAAAATGTCACTCCAGCTTTCTAGCATACCGGCGCCATGGATGATGTGCAGCAGGTTTCCTGGGCTTGCGCGAGGATCGTGGTACTGGCGGGGTGGGGTCGGCACGATTCGCTCGGAGACCCTGAGGCTCAGTTGGGACCTCATCGGGTGATGCCGACGACGGATGGTGGCCGGGAGCTGGTG
>JBGTJM010000182.1:0-4056 GCA_041745115.1 Thermomicrobiales bacterium | reverse complement strand
TTCCTATACTCATGGGCCACTCGGGCGGTTAGCTCAGCTGGTTAGAGCGCCACGTTGACATCGTGGAGGTCACTGGTTCGAGTCCAGTATCGCCCACCTCGAAATGGCCATCTCCGAGAGGTGGCCATTTCTGCGTCTGGTCCAGATTGCCTCAAACGGTCGGTCGCGAGTGTCGCATCTCTTGACGAAAACCGAACGCCAGCATGGTATCGTTTGGCCGTTCGATTTCCCGCTTCGCGTGATCACGAAAACCCTCTGATGTACCAGCACCAACAACCGATCCTCACACCCATCATTTCCCTGTTCATCGCCCTGTTGGTACTTTTTTCGGCTTCAACGGGCCCTGAGTCAGCATTGGCGCAGTCAGACATTGCCCAGGAGCTCGGAATTTCCTCCAAACGCTTCATCGTCATTGATGCCGACACCGGCGAGGTGCTTGCCGAGCAAAACGCGGACGAACGAGTCGCGATCGCCAGTCTCACGAAAGTCTTCACCACCATCGAAGCGATTGAACGAGGTGACCTCGACCAGCTGATCACAACGAAGCAGGTCGACGTCTACGACTCCAGCTCGACCCTGATGGGATTCGGACCTGGCGAAACGTTCACACTCAGGGATCTCCTCTACGGCATGATGCTGCCCTCTGGCAATGACGCTGCGCACGCTGTTGCCAGAGCGCTTGGTGAAACACCTGGTGCATCCGATCAGGAAGCCTACGAGAACTTCATCTCCCAGATGAATGAGCGCATTACCAACATGGGCCTGCAAGACACGAACCTGATGAACCCGCACGGGTGGGGGGTCGAAGGACACTACTCCACTGCCCGGGACGTCGCGGCATTCATGATGTACGCCCTGGAATACCCCGTCTTCCGGGACATTATCGGTACCTACTCATATACGACATCGCGAGGTGGATACACCGTAACCAATACAAACCGGCTCCTGAATCTGGGTGTCTCCGGTCTCGTCGGTGGTAAAACGGGCTACGACGACGACTCCGGTTACTGCCTCGTCGAGGTAGCAGTACGCGGTGACACCACCTTGATATCCGTGACGTTGGACGGTGTTGCACCGGACGTCTGGTACGAAGACAACGTGAAGCTCCTGAACGCCGGATTCACCGGAAAGCAGCAACGCATTTCAGACGGACGTGAAATCCAGGGGGATCTGGTGCAGTTTCGCAATCCAGATGCTGCGGTCATCGAATCAATGGCCATCCCGGCCGCGTCGATCGGGGAGCCACTGTCGAGCGCTTTCTCTCCTGATTCCGTCGCTGTGCAAAACCAGGAGGCCGCCGGGCAGATTGAGGAACTGGCTGTTGCCGGATCCTCCGCATCGTTCACCGAAAAGCACACCGAGATGCTCGGCGTCGTCGCGGTGCTCGCCCTGATTGCAGTCTTCGCAGCATACAAGGGTTTCTCGATGAGACACCACGGACCCGAGACCGATCTCTGAACGAGCCCGTCCGGCATTGACAGATTCGGGCAAATCTCCCTATGCTGAACAGCAATGGAATAGCGCACCACGACGTTGATCAGGACGAGTAACCAGTTCCCCGTAACCAGAGAGGCTCCACGTCGCTGAAAAGGCCGCCAGATCGGGAACCGGCGAAAACCACCTGTAAGTCTCGGCCTGAACGGGATCAGTTGCTCTCCTAGGGTTGAACGGTAGGCACCGTTATTGGCCAAATGAGCGGTTGCTTGCAGCCGAAGTAAGGGTGGAACCACGAACGCCAGTCGTCCCTTTGTTGGGATCGCGGCGTTTTTTTTGTTGTTGGTACGAGTTGGATGCTGCCTGGATCAGCCGATCAGAATATGGAGACGAACATGAGCAGTACAGATTTACTGGTAGGCCTTGACGATCTGAACCTGACAGAAATCGGCTCCGACTCCGATTCGTATGCGCTCGCTCGGATGCGCCACTCCTGCGCTCACCTGATGGCCGAAGCCATTCAGGAACGCTATCCCAACGTGCGGTTCGCAATCGGCCCCGCGATCGATCACGGTTTCTACTACGACTTCGATCTCGATGTAGCTCTCACCCCAGAAGATCTCGAAGGCATCGAAGCATCGATGCGACAGCACCAGAAGAAGGCCGAGCCCTTTCAGCGAACCGTCGTTTCCAGAGACGAAGCCCTTCGCATATTCTCCGACAATCCCTACAAGGTCGAGCTGATCACAGCGCTACCCGAGACCGAAGAAATCACCACATATCAGCAGGGATCGTTTCTCGACCTCTGCCGAGGACCACATGTTGAATCGACGGACAAGATTGGACCGTTCAAACTCCAGTCGATCGCCGGGGCATACTGGCGGGGCGACGAAAAGCGCCCGATGCTGCAGCGAATCTATGGCACCGCCTGGTTCTCGCAGGAAGACCTCGATGCCCATCTGGAAACGCTCGAAGAAGCCCTGCGACGCGACCACCGCCGCCTCGGCCGGGAACTCGAGCTATTCATGGTTTCAGAGGAGATCGGGCCCGGCCTTATTCTCTGGCAGCCAAAAGGAGCAGCCGTCCGGTATCTGGTCGAGCAGTTCGAGCAGCAGGAGCAAATCGCTCGCGGCTACAAGCTCGTCTACACCCCGCACATTGCGTCAGAAAAGATCTTTCAAACATCAGGACACCTCCAGACATACCGCGAAAACATGTACGCCCCGATGTCGATCGACGAAGTCGACTATTACCTGAAGCCGATGAACTGTCCCGGTCACATCATGATCTTCAAGAACGACGTTCGGTCCTATCGGGATCTGCCAGTTCGCTATGCTGAGCTGGGTACGGTCTATCGCTACGAGCGCTCTGGCACGCTCCACGGCATGCTGCGTGTGCGTGGTTTCACCCAGGACGACGCCCACATCTTCTGCATGGAAGATCAGGTCATAGATGAAGTCGAGTCCGTCATCGAGTTCGCTGAGCACATGGCAGCGGTTTTTGGCTACCAGTTCAAGGCATACCTTGCAACACGTCCTGAGAAGTCGATCGGCGACGAATCCGTCTGGGAAGTTGCCACAGAGCGGCTCAAGACCGCACTCGACCGCCGAAACCTCGACTACTCCATCGACGAAGGAGGCGGCGCTTTCTACGGACCCAAAATCGACATCAAGTGGGTCGATGCGCTTGGCAGAGAATGGACCGGACCGACGATCCAGGTCGATTTCAACTTGCCCGAGCGTTTTGACGTGAACTACATCGGCGAAGACGGAGAGCGCCACCGCGTCGTGATGATCCATCGAACCCTTCTCGGCTCCATGGAGCGATTCGTCGGCGGCCTGATCGAGCACTATGCAGGCGCCTTCCCGGTCTGGCTCGCCCCCGTCCAGGCCATCCTCATACCCATAACGAACGATCAGATCGATTACGCCAGTGGCGTCGCGACAGCCTTGGCGGATCGAGGATTTCGAGTTGAAGTCGACTCCGGACGCGATCGAATGCAGGCCAAGATTCGCAACGCCCAGCTCCAGAAAATTCCATTTATGCTGGTCATCGGCAAGCGAGAAGCAGAGCATGGCACGGTTTCTGTTCGAGCTCGAACTGGTGAGGATTTCGGCGCCATGGATGTCGATGCGTTTGCGGCGCGGCTGTCGAACCTTGTCGAGAGTCGCGCGGTTTCGCTGGACGCTGAGGAAGTGTGATTACACCGCCAACACAGAGTCCGAACAACGAGCGTGGTAAGCGCTAGTAGTCAAAAGGAGATGGCATGAAAGGCAATGCAAAAAGAGTGGCGGTGGTGATCGCCAGGAATTTCGAGGACATCGAAGCGACGGATCCGATTCGAGTGATCGAGGAAGCGGGTGCTGAAGCGGTGCTGATCGGCATCGAAAAAGGGTCGGTTGAAGGTAAGAAAGGCGCAGTTCTCGAGGCAACGATGACCTTTGACGAGCTGGACGGGGCCACCGAAGCATCATTCGACGCTCTCGTGATCCCTGGTGGCGGCGCTCCCGAGAATCTCCGCATTCATCAGTCCGCCGTCGACTTCACTCGCCGGTTCGTCGAATCCGGCCGGCCCGTTGCCTCTATCTGTCATGGCCCACAGTTGCTCATCTCCGCCAAAGT
>JBGTJM010000181.1:0-10130 GCA_041745115.1 Thermomicrobiales bacterium | reverse complement strand
CCAGCATGCAAATGATCAGGTAGATTGTGGCGAATACCCTCCATCGCCACCATGGATATGAGCACCTTACCTGCATAGGCAACGACTCCTGGAGTGCACCACCTGCGCCTTCAAGGTACTACACCCTGGTGCGTGCTTCTGCGGCTGGTCACAATCGCTCGCTACAGAGGCGCAGACCAGGCCATTTCCCAGAAATCGAGCTCGTACTGGCAGGAGGTATGGAAAGCAACCGACACCGAGGTCAACGCTTCGAATGGAACACCATCAGTCAGGTCATCCAGCAAGGACCGGCACCACGTGGCCAGATCGGCAAACTCAGGCGCAGCATACATGGTGATCCAGCGAGCGTATCGCTCATCATCGGGCAAACCTCGTGACTGTAAAGACTGCCCGAGATCCGAGTAGCCCCACATGCATGGAAGCAGCGCAGCGACCAGGTCGGGGTACGTCCCAGTGCTGGCGACTCTGAGCAAGAAGTTGGTATATGCGCGGGTGGTCGGGTGCAGCGGCTCTTGTACGAGATCGGTCTCCGTGATCCCGAACTCTGAGACATATGATCGATGTAAATCCATTTCGGTCGTCACTGTTTCGGAGAGCAGGTTCGCAAACGCCGACAATGTCTCCAGATCGGGAGCACGCAACGCCGCAAAGGCCAGGGCGCGACTGTAGTCAATGAGAAACAGATAGTCCTGGCGTAGCCAGAACGCGAATGTGTCTGGGTTCAGCTTGCCATTCCCAATGCCGAGTACAAAAGGGTGCTCGAGCTGGGCAGTCCATATCGCGTCAGCCTCGTTTCGCAATCGAAGTGATGTTGACATTCTGACTCCAGTGCATTTCCCAAGTGTTCGAGAACACATTCTCGTCTCGAGATCGGGTGAGCCGCAACACAAAGCCCGTGAGCAAATCCCACGGGCCTCGTTTCACTATCGCAAATGGTAGATGCCGGCTTAGTGCATCCAGCGAGCGTCGGTACTTCCCATATCGAACTTGCGCAAGTCCCGACGAGCTTCATCTGCCGTCGGATATCCGGCACCCTGGCCGACAACACCCGCGTAGTACCGGCCAAACCGTGAATCGCTTGGACGAAACGGATTCAACTTAGCGAAAAACTGTCTCATGATCAACCCCCATTAGAAACATAACCACCCAAAAACTCCTAACGCCCTTAATATATCACATAATCACGATATGCGCATACAGTGTATTGTCGCACTTGCTACTTCGTGACAAAGAGAGGAACAGCCTTGAAGAGATACCAATCTTTCCCAAGAGTGGTAGCCCGGACTGATCCACTCGGGCGCAAGTGAACGTAACATTTGTGTAATCAGCGACGGATCGTGCGTCAGGAATCGCGTTCAGAATGCTGATACATCCCAAACCGGGATTCCCCTGGCGAATATGCATCGAGCGAGGTTTGAAATGGAAAACAGGCAAACACCCACTTCCCCAGGCTCCCTGGAACACGCAGGAAAAGCAGGCTTTCTCGCCTCAGCCATCATGCTCACGGTCCAGCTCATCTGGCGACTTGGATGGTCGGAGAACAATGTGGTACAGGCCTTTCCAGAGTTCGTGGTGGCCGCGATTGCGCGCCTGACGCCACTGGCCATTTTTGGTGCAGCGACCGAGAACTACGGCAGTCTGGCCAAAAAGACCCTCCTCTTCGCGGTTCTGCTGGGAATACTTGCCGTCGGGTTCCAGGCTGGACGAATAGCCGGACGCCTGACCCAACGAACCGGTGACTCAGCCCAGGGCCGCTTACTTGCCGGCGCCACTGTTGCGGGCACCCTCTGGCTGATTACGAACCTGGTGATTCTGCCAATCGCTTACTTGGGCGCATTCGCTTCCCGCAGCTCCTACCGGCCAGAGATTCTCATCCAGCTCACGCTGACATTTGGACTCTTTGCGCTTGCGTGGGCCTTCTTCTCAGGACCACAGTTCGCTGCAGCAACGGCCAGCCCAGCTACTGACACGACGATCGATCGCCGATCTGTGCTCCAGCGCTTTGCATTCAACGGGGCCACACTTGCAGCACTCGCTGCTACCGCCGCGACTGGCTGGCGACTCATCAATCCCCGCACAGAGTCAGTCGATGCACCCGCGGCCCAGCAGGCGGTCGACGATATCGTGGCCACGCAGCGAGCACAGCAAGGACGATCTTCATCGCCGACGCCTGAAGCGCAGATCGCTCGAGAATCCGCCAGCCTCACATCCGATCTTGCCCTGGTGCAGGACGGCGATGTCTTCGAGCTTTTCGATGCCCTCGATGCCGCCGACGAAATTACCCCGGTGCTGACCGCCATACCAGATTTCTACAACGTCTCGAAGAATATCTCCGATCCGAGAGTGAGCGCAGATGGATGGACCTTAAAGATCACCGGGCTCGTTGACACCGAACTCGAGTTCACCCTCGATCAGCTACTCGAGCGGGCCACCACTCAGAAAATCACAACGCTGTCCTGTATCTCAAACGAGCTCAACGGTTCGCTGATCAGTACAGCACTCTGGACAGGTGTTCCGCTCGCTGAGCTGATGCAGGAAGCAGGCGTGCAGGATGGCGCGGTCGACTTCAAGTTCCATGCAGCAGACGACTACGAAGATTCGGTGTCCGTCGAGGTGGGCATGGGAGCGGACAACATCGTTGTTGTGGGCATGAACGGGGAGCCTCTGCCGGACAAGCACGGTTTCCCGGCCCGCCTAATCATTCCCAATATCTATGGAATGAAGAACGTGAAGTGGGTCGACCGAATCGAGGTTGTGGACGAAGACTTCCTTGGTTACTGGCAAACTCGCGGCTGGAGTGACACAGCCGTTGCGCAGATCTGGGGTCGTATCGACCGGCCCCGCCGAAATGCCGATGCTGGAGAAGTGACTGCCACTGGGATGGCCTCTGCCGGCGCTCGCGATATCAGCCGAGTCGAAGTGAGTCTGGACGACGGACTTTCCTGGGCCGATGCGATCCTCGAACCAGCCCTCAATCCGCCGCTGACCTGGGTTCGCTGGGCTTTCGCCTTTGATGGCGAAGCCGATGATTACGATATGCGTATCAGAGTCACTGATGGTGAAGGCACCGTGATGGACCAGCAAGAGCGAGCGCCGCTGCCGGATGGCGCAACTGGCTGGCCACGCCGGTCCTTCAAACTCGAGGACTAACGAGAAAACCCGATATGGCGCCGCGGCCCGAAAGAATCTCCGGGCCGCGGTTGCGTTTGGGCCTATCGATGAGACCTGCCCGCAAACTCACGCAGTTTGAGCGACTCCAACCGGGACACCGCAGAACTTGCATCGAGTCGCTTCGATCGGAATGTCGCTCAGGCATTCCGGGCAGGCTTTCGTGGTTGCGACTTCCTCGGCCTTGGTGCGAGCCATGATGCTCGTCACCGGCTTGACGACGAAGAAGAAGATGGCTGCCGCAATGATCACAAAGTTGATGAGCACCGTAATAAAGTTACCGTAGGTGATCGTCGCATCCCGAATCGATATGGTGAGATCGGAGAAATCCGGCTTTCCAACAATGGCTGCCAGAACTGGATTGATAATGTCCTCGACAAGGGAGTTCACGACTCCGGTGAATGCAGCGCCAATCACAACAGCGACCGCGAGATCGATGATGTTTCCCCGCATCAGGAAATTTTTAAATTCACTGAGCATAGGTTCCTCCCTTTTTCAGGCAACAGGTGCGCCCACACTCATTCCATCCTACCAACTTTCGAAAACAATCGCGTATCGGAATGATATGGACCTAACGTGTCTGCGCGTTTTCACTGGCAACAAACTCCGGGGAGAAGGCCGACATCGGGTCCAGATCATCCGGAATGAGATTTCGTGATTGCATCCATTCAGCATAGTCCTGCCACCGTTGGGGATCCTGATATCCAAAGACTGGAGGGTCGCCAATCCAGAGCGAGGAGAGAATTTCCAACCCGGCCCGCTCGACCTCCTCATCGAGTTCCGGATACGCCGAAACTAACGCGTCGAGCGCGGTGACCGGATCGTCGATTGCTGAAAGGTAGCCCCGTTCCATGGTCGTCAATAGAGAACGAACGACATCTGAGTTGTCATCGAGAAATCGTTCACTGGTGACAATCACCAGCTCGTAGAAATCGGGCACCCCCCAAGCTTCTACTGGCATCACATTCACGGGATGGCCTTGCTGCTCGGCAAGAATCGTTTCGTGGGTTCGATACGCCCCCATCACCGCGTCTGCCTGTCCCGAAAGAAGCGCTGGCAACAGACTGAACCCAATGTTGATAAGCTGAATGTCATCAATAGTCAAACCGGCACCTTCCAGCATGGTCTCCAGAAACGCCACCTGACTGGGAATCCCGGGATATGCCACGGTTTGGCCGTTTAGGTCAGCCGGCGTTTCAATACCAGAAGACTGGAGCGCCATCACAGTCACCAGGGGATGCTGAACCAGCGCAGCAACTGATACGACTGGAACCCCCTGCGCCCGAGCCAGCAGAACATCAGTCTGGTAGGAGATTCCGAAGTCGTCCCGGCCCGCGCCTACGGTTTGCAGAACAGTCGTTGGGTCGGACGGTGTGTAGATTTCTAGCTCGAGTCCTGCGTCAGCAAACATTTCGGTGTCCCGCGCCAGAAAAATTCCGGCATGGTTCGCATTGGGATACCAGTCGAGCGCCATGCTTACCGATCGCATCTCCTGAGCACGCGCCATGGAGCGGCTGAAGATGACCGCCATTCCCGCAAGCGCCACAGCCTGCCGTCGCGATAACACGGTGCTCATCAATGATTTCCTTTCACTATAGAAGTGCTGTCTGGACATGAAAATGCGCGCTCCTGAAATGAGCTGGGAACGCGCTGGCAGAGGTATGGGGCCCATTCCTGCGCGGGCATGATCCCGATCAGGTTCCACGGTCGGTGGAGGTTCGCAATCCACCCTCTCAGCCCGGCTCTCCGGACTCCCGCTGGTCACTATTCACATGTCTTCAGCAAGCCTAGCGATCTGGCGGTTCGGTTGTCAACGGATCAGGTGTGCCGTATCCGGTGATACACTCGGGCCCGGGAAAGACGAGGAACATGTATCCATGCACCGCGTGACAGTCATTGCTCCACCATGCCTGGAGTCTACGTCTCAACATTTGGGAGAGATGTCCGGCCTCGCTCGGGCGGGTGAAGCGCTTCTTTCTGCCGGATTGCCCGGCAAACTCGCGTCGATTGGTGTACCTGTCGATAGCGTCCTCCAACCCGAGCTGGCTGCGGATCAAGTGAGTGGTGACCCAATTAGTGATCTGGGGGCGTACAACGCTGAAATCGCCGGGATTGTCGCTGCAGCACTCGCTGCAGGGTCTTTGCCCCTTCTGGCGGGCGGTTCCTGCAACCACCTGCCCGGAGTGATTGGCGGATTGCAGCGTCATTTCGGGCCAGCGTCAGGGATTGGGCTTCTTTGGCTGGATGCGCATGGAGACTTCAACACGCCGGGAACGACGCTTTCCGGAATGCTTGGCGGGATGCCAGTCGCGGTGGTCGCTGGGCTATGTCACCCGGCTTGGCGTGTCGGCGCGGGTATTGTCGCACCGATCCCGACAGACCAAATAATGATGGTCGATGTCCGCAATCTCGACGAAGCCGAGGAGGCGCTGATTCGTGCAACAGACATCGCCATCGTTCGCAATACAAATTCCGGTGGTGAAGCCGATTTGCTGGAGGCTGTAAACCGGTTCGCTCATTCGGTCGACGTCCTCTATGTCCATATTGATGCAGACATTCTCGATGCATCGCTACAACCCAATCATCCAACTGCTGAACCAGACGGTCTCAGCGTTGATCAAACGATGACCGTAGTCACTACTGCGATGGAGAGCGGCAAGGTGGCCGCATTTGGCGTTGTGTCGATCAACCCTATTGAACCCGGAGGCAAAACCTCGCTGACTTCAGGTCTCGAGCTCATCACACGCGGCGCAGAACAGTGGAAATCGTCCACCCCGGCATATACTTCACCTACATCATGAAGTCTGACGATGATCGAGACACCTACGTTGGCGGATGACCTTAACAAACTGTTTGAGCACATCGTGCGCTCAATCGCAGTACACGATGAGTTGCTTGATGTCGACTTCGATGCCGCTTCCTCAGAGCAGGGCGACTCGATTCAGGCGGAGAAGCAGAACATCGTCGCTCGAGAGTCTGATCAGGCCAGGAAAATGCGTGAATCGTTTCACATTGGCCTGACGACTCTCTATCGGCTCAGAGGCACCGACACTCCTGAGTTGCGCCTTAGCGATCAGGATTCCGTCGAAAACAGCATTGCAGACGCACTCATCCGCTATCTTGTCAGCTTTGATCTGGCAGAGTCGAGAACCGAGGAACCGATTCCCGGCAAGTACGTCTACCATCTTTCCGTAAACTGGGACGCTCTACAATCCGTTGCATCCGAAATCGATCTCGATCTCGAGGCTTGCCTTGACGCGATTGAATAGCACTTCTACGGATCGTCCTCAGTCGTCGCTCTACTGCGAGGTAACGTTTTGACTCGTGAGGTGGCAGGCAAACGACAACAGAACGCCAATCAGGCTGCTGCCCGTTCGGAAAACGATTCGCCAGTTCTGACAAACCCCGAGCGACTCGCCTCTGCCATTCAGGTTGTACCTCGAAATCTGGAGCTCTATCGGGCAGCTCTGACCCATCGGTCCGCCGCGGGCGTCTCCTATCCAGGAGTTGATAGGCCATCTGAGGAATCGAACGAGCGACTGGAATTCCTCGGCGATGCAGTGCTAGGGGCGGTCGCCACTGAAGTGCTCTATCGTAGATTTCCTGGGGAGTCGGAGGGCGTTTTGACTCGGCGTCGATCGGCGATTGTGCGAACCGAACAACTTGCGACTTGGGCTGGTGAGCTCTCGCTCGACCAGTTCATGTATCTCGCGCCAGGCGAGCGAGCGTCCGAGAGTGGCCGAGATCGTATTCTTGCTGGCGCCTATGAGGCACTGGTGGGAGCACTATTTCTCGATCGCGGTATGAACGCTGCGAGAACCTTTATCAACCGTCAGCTTCGTCGTGACATCGACGCAATCGTCCTCGTGTCAGCCTCATCCAATCCCAAGGGTCGGCTTCAGGAGGTCACCCAGGATCTTCACCGGCGTGCACCGGTCTATCGCACGCTGAAAGCCGAAGGCCCCCCTCATGCCCGTCACTTCACGGTTGAGGTCAGTTTCGAGGGCAAGCCACTAGCCGAAGGTACGGGATCGAGCAAGCGAGCAGCTGAAGAAGCTGCTGCCGCCTCCGCTCTGGAAGTCATCGGTCTCGAGGGCCCTGGAATCCTCACTGCGAGGCTGCGGTGAACGTGGCAGAATACTGTCTGCGGACTGGCGACGTGCAGCAAAGCAGGCGGAGGAAATCACGTGGCACGGCTGTACGATCAGCTAACCATCTTCGGCGGAAACTCAAACCCTCAGCTCACCGCTGACATCTGTGAGTACCTCGGACTACCTCAGGGCCGCGCAGATGTCTTCAAATTCAGCAATGACAACACCTTTGTGCGGATCGGAGAAAGCGTTCGCGACCACGATGTCTTCGTCGTCCAGTCGTTTGCCTCTCCAATCAATGATTCGATCATGGAACTGCTGATCATGATCGATACGCTCAAGCGCGCCTCGGCAGGCCGGATCACCGCTGTTATTCCCTATTTCGGGTATGGACGAACCGACAAGAAGGATCAGCCACGAGTACCGATCACAGCCCGCCTTGTCGCCAAGCTTATCGGAACAGCTGGTGCCGACCGGGTCCTGTCGATCGACTTGCACGCTGGACAAATACAGGGATTCTTCGACATTCCCGTCGACGAAATGACCGCCATGCCTCTGCTCTGCCGCTATTTCCAGGGACTCCGCCTTGCCCGGCCAGTTGTCGTATCGCCAGACCTAGGGAATACCAAACGCGCCAGGAACTTTGCGGAGTTTCTCGATGCACCGCTGGCAATTATCGAGAAGCGGCGAGTTGGCAATGTTGATCGCTCGGAGATTCTGAACCTCATCGGATCAGTGGAAGATGCCGAGGTGGTTATTATTGACGACGAGATCGATACAGCCGGATCGATTTCCCAGGCATCGCAGGTCTGCTTCGACAACGGTGCGTCCGATGTGTATGCGGCCTGCACCCACGCAGTGTTGTCTGGACCTGCACTGGAGCGCCTGGAGGCCAGTCCGATCCGCGAGGTGGTCGTCACAAATACCATCGCCCATCCGCCTGGGAACGTTCTTACAAAGCAGACGGTGATCTCGACCGCACCACTGCTGGCGGAAACGATCGAGCGAATCCATGCCGGCGCGAGTGTCTCGGCCGCTTTTCGGTCGCCAGACGAGATGCCGGACAGTTTTCAGTCACGGATGCCACTTTTCACTGCACCCGTGCGTCCACAAACCCACGAGCACGATCGAGCACCGGTCAAGCAGGTAGCTGGATAGAGGTGCAATTGAAGTCAGCGCTCCGCCCTGCATTCCATTCACTGAGGCATTCACCATGAAACTCACTAGGCGAACATTATGTCGATTATCACCTGTTGTCCCAAGTTTATGCCTGGCCAATCATCTTCCGGTGCCTGCCGTCGGCGCAATTCAGGATACCCAGTCTGACCTGCACCATTTCCAGGCGAATGAGCGCCTCGTCCGCATGCTTCGGCACATTCCAGCAAGCCTCGGTCGGCAAGTACTATCGGAACCCGGAGGTGCGCTGAACTGGTTCGATGTCGAAGAGCGTATGGATGCGCTGGGATTCTCGTTTCCTGAGTCATTTGAAGTTTCAGGTGACCGCTCTGCATATCTCGAAGCCACACGTCCGTTGCATATCGATAACATGCTGTCCGTCAATGCGCTTGGTGGCGATCTCGAGCGTCTCCTGGGATTCGGTCTGCTGGATGTCCGGCAATCCATTTCATTTATCGGACCTGATGGCATGGTGCGGCTGATTGCCGGCGTGATCGACGAACAATCAGTGACTCAGGCGTTGCTCGGCCAGGGTTACTCGGAGATCGATGAGGGCGGCCATTCACTCATGTCACTTTCGGCCGAGTCGGATTTTGAGATGAGCTCTGACATTGGACGCCTGGGATTGGGCTCCCTCAACAATGCTGCCTGGACATCAGATGGTGTTTTGGCATTTGCTGGTCGAAGGCAAACGCTCATCGCGATGCTCGACTCAGCCACCGGTAGTATTCCCTCGCTCGCCGACGATGCGGAGATTCAGCAGTTGCTGGACCATGCCATGGAGCCGCTTTCAAGTGCAATGATACTGTCCAGCAAGTCCCTTTTTGGCGAGATTGCCGACGACGAGATCGTCCCCGATGATGACAGCCTCGCGCTGACTGGCTTTGTATCTGGCTCCCTGGTTCCGGTCTCTGACGAACCAGACCAGGTTCCAGGATCGACAATGGTGCTCATCATCAATACACCCGATCAGAGTCAATCGATGGATCTCGCCAAGCAAGTATTGCTTACTCTGGAAGGGAATCGAATTTCGCTTCAAGGATTGGATGCCAGCGATCTCTTTGCAGGTTGGGATGTTCGACTCGTGCCAAATGGAGATGGCGTTCGGATAGCACTCCGACTGAAAAGGTGGGAAATACTCTGGAGCGATCTGGTTGTTCGCCGCGAGATCGGCATGCTTTTTGGAACCGGCCTGCTGTTTGGCGACTGATGGATCGCCCAACCACTGTGTTTGACGGTACGTGAGGGTCGCGGGTAGTGTTCCGTGGCCTGCCGACTGATTCTGAGTCAGGCTGGAATAGAGCCCAGCAACGAGGGCGCATTCATGGTGTTGTCGGACAGCGACATAGTCAAAGCACTCGAAGCCGGCCGGATCAAGATCGATCCGGCTCCGGACCTCTCTACCCAGCTTGGATCGGTTTCGGTCGACTTTCGATTGGGCTACACATTCATGGTGTTCGAGCACAGTCGTTTCAGTTTCATCGACCCTCGTCATCCGCAATCCATCGGTGACGCGATGCGCACGATCGAGGTCGGCGAAGACGAAGCGTTTATCATGCAACCAGGCGACTTTGCACTTGCATCGACAATTGAGACACTGGAATTACCGGACGACCTCCTGGGACGTCTGGAGGGCCGCTCGAGCATTGCCCGTCTTGGCATCACGGTGCATTCGACTGCTGCGGTCTTCGAGCC
>JBGTJM010000180.1:0-3348 GCA_041745115.1 Thermomicrobiales bacterium | reverse complement strand
GACGACGTGACGGATCTCTCAGCGTACTTTGGACGATTGGCACTGACCAGCTCGTTGAACCTGATGACGCAGGCCATCGACTTTGATGCGGCTGCAGGTAGACGCAACCCGGAATCCTGGAAGCTATTCCGCTGATCCGTGGTGAGGTCCCGGTTTCACCAGCTCCTTTAGCGCGTCAAAAGCGTGGTCGCTATTCGTTTTCCGTTACGGTTAGTGACGTATATACCAGTCCATAAGGATCGATGAATCTGTCGTTCCGGATTCCATGCGGAAACCAGTTCTCTACGACGCTCAGTTCATTCATTCTCTCTGGAAGAAATACAAACAGCGTAGTGCCCGCCAGGTCGGGAGCCTCGTCGTTTCTGGTTAGCGGAACGAGCAGATCGATTCCCTTGGCATTCTGGGCGAGGAAGTCGATGTAATGACTGCCCCAGTACATCGCCGGAGGGGTGCCCATGTAGACAACGACGTCGTCTCCAAGTGCCACAGCCTCCCTGGCGATTGCGTTTGCGATGTGGGTTCGAGCATCTGAGACGTGTTCGTAATGGTGCTCGTCGCCAAAGTAAAAGCCAGCATGCGAAACGACGATCGCTGCTGTTACGAGAACGGTGGCGGCTCCGACGAGCTTTCTGTCGATTCGAAGTAGCTTTATTGTAGCGACACCTGTTCCGTACAGTCCGACCGCCATGTACACGGGCAGAAGTGCGATCACAGCTCCGTACCGGCTCGTTTCGCCTGGATTAACGGTGAGGGTCACGGCAAGGGTTGTCCCCCAGAACGTCAGTGCAAAGCCGAAGTTCTGTCGCTTCCAGAACCAGATCGAAATGTACGCAAGGCCAATTGCTGAAGGTATCGCCATGGGCAAACCTACAAGTGGGGGGTCAGCGTGATAGAAGTTGCCCTGACCAGCGTTGCCGAACGGCAGGCGCAGAACCTCCAGAAACTGATCTCGAAGAAGGTGCAATTCGCTGCGTCCGCGAGTTTGGCTCTCAGACTCTATCCAACCAGTTGTGAATATCGACACCTGATTCGAGCGTGATGAAAAGCTGCCAGGGTGCCCAGAAAAGTGACCGAGCAACGGGGCTGCAGTTACTAGGAATCCAGCGATCAAGGCGCCAAGTGGAGGCATGAGCGATCTCAATGAATCCCTGGCACGTTGAACACTGCGCGGGAAGGGGTAGACGGTGGCATAGATCAAATAGCCAAGGGCGATGGGGAGAAGAATGCGACTGGCTGGATTGAAGAGCAATGAGAGTCCGATGGTCATGCCAGCGAACAGAGCCGGCCTGGTTCGTCTGCCAACAAGACCCCGATCGAGGAGCAAAATCGCGAGGGGCACAAAGAAGAAGACCGACGCGTTCGACTGGCTATTTCTGCTCCAGAACAGACCAACGCTCAGTACCGTGCCAGCAAACGCGGACATCCAGGCCGCAGGGCGCCCATAGTGGTGACGCGCGAGCAAGTAGGTCGAAACGACGGCCAGCGCGCCGAAGATCGCCGAAGGCAGGCGAACGGATCCAAGGGATTGACCGAGCAATTGCATTGCCCAGGAGTTCGTAAAGAATGTGATTGTGACGTGGCCCTGGTATCCAACGTAGAAGGGATTCGCTATTTCGCCTGAGATCACTCGCTGAGCCTGATCTGCGAACATGCCTTCATCACCGCTCATGGAGCTCGGGTAGCTGCCGAACGGAAACAGCCTCGAAGCGAGCGCAATAGCCGTCAAGGCGAGTAATCCAGCAATTTCCGCCAGACGAGGAGCAAGCCAACGCTTCACAGAACCAAGAGACGGTAGGCGGTCGACCCCGAAGACTCCCAGCGCCAGATAGAGCATGGAAATCAGCCAGACGGCTACGATATCGTTCGCTGACTCTCCGAGCGCACGTGTCTGGTTTGCGTCGTACGCAAGGACCGCACAGACTGCTGAAGTCGCCAGCAAAGCTGATCGAGACCAGTCGAGCGGCAGGAATTTGCTGAGGATGGCCGTCGGCTGGCGGTAGCGGACGTCGATACCGGCGTGAGCAATCCCGAAAGCAACGGCTGAACAACCGGCGATCCAGACCAGATACTGGAGGTCATGAGGAGTTTGGCGGACGACCGCCCGTTGCCCGATCAGGGTGAAGAGAAGCCCAACTGACAGCAGCGCCGCCCAGGTGGAGCGGCGCCACGTCATCTCTCTGCGCAGGTAGGGCGAGATCACGCGAAATTTCCGGTTGCTGTGAGCTTCGGATTGATCCGTGGGATCCTGTTGCTTTGACTTGATTGGCTGTGTCTGACGACGAACATCAACAACAACAGAGACAGAAACAAGCGCAGTGATGCTCAGGATCAGGACATTCAGCAGCATGTAGAACCCCTGGAGATCAGCTCGACGCTTTGCTGGTTGGTCCTGTGACAGGAAACGCCGGCGAGATTGTCGATGGGCACGGGGCTATCTCGCAAAGAAGCGTGGATCAGGTCCGAAGACAGGACGTTCCCTGACCGATGAATCCAACTTGACTACCTTCGCAGACGTGGCGACCTTCGCACATTGCTCCAGATGCTTATGGGATTGTATACGAGGTGTAGAGCAACTCTCCCGAAGGGAGCATGTGGTCCTCTCTGGTACCTGTGGGAAACCAGGTTTGCACGATTTCCAGCTCACTCAGGCGTTCCGGAATGAAGACGAACACTGTGGGACTGTCAAGTGCCGGTAGTGGCATTTCAGCGGACCATGGCTCGGTGACGTCGATGCCTGTGGCGTGAGGGGCGATGTAGGGAACGTTGGAGAATCCGTAATAGTAGATGCGAGGACTCCCGGCAAGATACACCACGGGGTCCGGTCCCATTGGCTCGATCTGACGCGCCATGACATTCGCCAGTTCGGTGTTGACATCCGAGTAGATCGCGATCTGTCTGTCGTCGCGGAACGTGAAGTTCAAATGCCAACCGGTCAATCCTATTGTGATTGCAGTCGCCACAAGCAGTACTGGTACCTTAGGGGCATTTAGCAATCCAATCAGGATTGTGACCAGGACCAATATGCCGAGTACCGCAAGAATGGCCAGGAACGGGGCGGCTGGCGTGTATCGATTGGTCTGTGGAGGACCATCAGTAAAGGCAAGACCAACCGTCGTGATCCAGAATCCCAGGGCAATTGGAAAAAAGCGGCGGCGAAGGCACCAGATCGTGGCGGCTGCCAGACCTATCGCGACGAAGACCACCATTGGCGTGCCGACGAGCGGGGCACCCGGCCGGAAATGTCCATGGGGCAGGGTGCTGAACGGCAGCATGATTGCATTCACCAGCTGACGTGCCATGATCGTGACGGATCCGTCACCGGTGATCAGCTGTTCCCGCTCCAGCCAT
>JBGTJM010000179.1:0-5768 GCA_041745115.1 Thermomicrobiales bacterium | reverse complement strand
AAGGCCATCAACCCGTTCGATGCGCTGGCTGACGACGCGCTTGCGGAGTATCGCGCCGGGCGCACGAAAGATCTACGTGCGTACGCTGCTGAACACGACATCGACGTGGGCGTAGATGAGTGATCGGTATCGGGTAACACTCCATCGTCGAGCTGAAAAGGACATAGACGCTCTGAAACAGCACCGGGCCGCCGCGGTCCGTGAACTGCTGAAGCTCGAGGAGAACCCGATACTTGGTCATGTGCTCGCCGGCAGCCTCCGCGGAGCACGCTCGCTCGAGTTCACGCTGAAGGGGAGCGGTGCCTACCGTGCAGTCTACGTCGTCGATGACGTGGACCGCGTGTGTGTCGTCTTCATCGTTGGAAGCCACGAGAACATCTACAAGCGGGCCGAACGGCGGTGGGAATCTATTAAAAGAGAAATCGGTCTTTAGCTTCTAGCTCCCGACCCCTCTTCCCTCCAACAGGAAAGGGGGATATTGTTCTTGGAACACCCTACCATTCACCACCGTCACCTTTACTCGCAGCCCAACACGCTCCTCCGGAGTTCCGGTCCGTGGTTCCTGTTCGGCACCACCAGCTCCGCCAGCTTTCCCGAATGGTTGCTTCCCCAGGCCTCCCCTCGAACGAGGCGGATTGGTCGTTAGCGTTGAACACGCTGAAGACTTCGTTGATGGTTGCGCCCTGGCAACGGATCATGCGCTGGCCGTCCTGAGTACGACTGCTGACCGCGAGCATGTGGCCTCTATCGATGTCTTCGTCAGTTGAATCGGTGTATCCGGCCCTGGATCGTCATTCGATGATCTGCTCGATTTCTTCGAGCATATGCCAGACGTCGCAGTCCTGGTTTGCCAGAATCACGCAGGTGGTATCGGTTGGCGGGTACCAGGCGCAGATGCTGGCGACGCCGGCGTTGATGCCATCTTTGCACAGCTTGACGACGACGCCATCTATGTCGATATCGACTTCGAACGCGAAGCCGTTCCAGTGCGAGCCGCGGTCGCTTTCGCGACGCTGGACATGTGGGGCGAGCAGTTGCCGGCTGGCCGCTTCGCTCATCAGCCGGTTTTCGCTCACCGCTTCGAGGAAGCGGGCGAGGTCGAGGGCGGCGACGGTTGCTCCACCGTCCGGCGAACCGATCGGTGGGTAGGAGTAGATGTTTCTGCGCCACTGAATCTGGCCATTCTCTGCCTCGATCCGTTTGTACTGCTCGGCAAGGTTTTCGCAGATGCCGTCCATCGCGCAGAAGTCAGCGGTGACCATGGCCGCCGGCCCAAAGATGTTGCGCCTGACGTAATCCCGGTATGAGATGCCCGCGGCTTTTTCGATGACCAGTCCGAGTAACACGAACGCGCAGTTGTTGTAGCGAACGCCCTGGCCGGGCGCGAATTTCGGCTCGTTCCAGCCGCACTGGGGCAGGAAATCGCGGGTCTCACGGATTGCGTAGTTGGGTCTGTCCACGTACAGCAGCTCGTAGTCTTCGCCATCCTCCTCATCGGCGTCATCGCCGATGCCCGAGGTGTGGGTCAGGCATTGGAAGACGGTGACGTCATCGCTGATCCGGGTGCCTTCGATCTCGAGGAATGGCATCACCCGCGTTTCGAGACTGATTTTGCCCTGATCGACGAGCTGCATGATGGCTGCGGCGGTGAAAATCTTGGTGACCGAGGCGATGTCGAATCGGGTGTCGAGATTATTGGGGACGCGAAAGCCCCGGTGTGCGAGTCCGAAGGCCCGATGGACGACATCGAAGTCACTTTGCCGCAGCAGGCAGACCCCCGAGAAATCCCGCTCGTGGTGATGCTGTTCGAGAATCTGCAGAACAGTGTGTTGCATGACCTTTTTCGCCTTCTGGCTGGATGAGACAGTGTGCCAGTCCCACCCATTGCTAGCGCTCGTATACGATTCGTCCGTCGATCATAGTCATTTCTGCTCGAAGGGTATGCAGGTCTTCGGGTTCGAGTGTGCGCGGGTCGCGGTCGAGCACGACCAGATCGGCGAGCTTGCCTTCGGTGATCGAGCCCTTGATCGACTCCTCGAATGAGGCGTAGGCACCGTTGATCGTGAACATCTGGATCGCTTCGTCGATCGTCACTCCCTGGTTTGGCCCCATCTTCTGCCCATCCTGGGTGAGGCGAGTGACGGCGGATCGGATGTTGACGAATGGGTCGGCAGAGACGACCGGTACATCGGAACTGCCGGCAGCGACGATTCCGGAGTCGAACCAGGACCGGCCGGGGTATGAGAGGTCGAGCTGTTCTGCGGTGAAGTTCTCGATGTATGAGTCGCCGAGATAGTAGATGAAGGAAGGTTGCGGGATTGCCAGCACACCGAGTGCCTTCATGCGCCGTAAATGATCGGCTGTGCACATCCCGCAGTGTTCGATGCGCGGCCGGGCGTCGGCACGCGGGTGGTCGTGCAGTGCGGTCTCGTAGGCGTCGAGAATCATGGTGATCGCCAGATCTCCGATGGCATGGGCGGCCATCTGGAATCCGGCCCGGTTTGCGCGAATGAATCGATCGTTCAGTTCTGCCTGATCGTAGATCGTGATGCCGAAGTTGCCGGGATCGTTACGGTATTCGACGGTCATCGCCGCGGTACGGCCGCCTCCCGATCCATCCTGGAAGACTTTCGCGGGCCCAATCCGGAACCAGGCGTCGCCAAAGCCTGTTCGCAACCCAATCCGGGTCAGATCGTCGAGGGTTTCGTCGATCATCATCATGGCAAAGGTGCGCATGGGCAGCTCGCCTGCTTGCGCCAGCGTTTCGTAGGCGGAGAACTCGCTCGAGTTGAGGATGCGAGCCTCGCCCACGCTGGTGATGCCATACGAGAGAAATTGTTGACCGGCACTACGGAGAAATTGCCTGATCTCGGCGGTCGTCGGTTCCGGAATATGGTCGCGAACGAGGCGCTGGGCGTTTTCGCGAAGCAGCCCGATGGGCTCGCCATGTTGGTCCCGGTCGATCTGGCCGCCGGTGGGATCGAGTGTGTCCTTCGAGACGCCTGCCAGGCGAAAGGCCGCCGAATTGGCCACGCACATATGACCACAGGTGCGGACCAGAATGGCGGGTTGATCGCCAGTGGCTTCGTCGAGCTCATAGCGGGTGGGATGCCGGTGAATGTCGAGCCGGGAATCGTCGTAGCCGCGAGCGATCAGCCAGCCGTCGCCGCGTTGTTGTGCCGCACGACTGCGGAATGCTTCCTGGAGGGCGTGCAATGTCGGCGCTGATGCAGGCGTGGCGTCGATCTGGCTGAGGGCCTGACCGAATGACATCGGATGATTGTGGTTGTCGTTCAGGCCTGGCAAGAGACAGCGGCCGTCTAGATCGACGATGGTCGTGTCGGGTCCGATCTCTGCGGAGAGGTCATCTTCTGTGCCTACCCTCAGAATGCGATTCCCGAGCACAGCGACTGCTTCGGCCTTCTGCTGATGTGCGTCGACCGTGATGATTGGTCCATTCCTGAACATGACGTCGGCTGGCATTCGAAACTCCCAGACAGCTGGATCGATTCGGACAATGGTGTCAGCGTAACGCAATTGGCTGATCTGGAATCGACAAGGCTGGCAGGACCCGGAACTGAGGCTCGCGCGGGCTCGACGCAGCGTTGTCCTTGCACGTTGGCTGTGTTCGCCAGTGTGCTTGCGAATCGAGGTTCTGGTCTACACTCGATCTTTGGGTTGCAAGCAGTTCCAGCCAGGAGGGGATATGGCGACCTCAGGACGTCCTTTCAAGATCGGACTTTTCATCCCACATTTCGAGCGGCCATGGAATGGCGAGATGATCCGCTGGCCAGAGCTGCTGGCCATGGCCCAGAAGGCAGAAGAAGTCGGCTTTGATTCCGTCTGGTTGCCCGATCATCTGCTCTTTCGCTTCCCGAACGTTCCAGCGCAGGGGGTGTGGGATGTCTGGTCGCTGCTGGCGGCGCTGGCTGCAAAAACCAGCCGCGTGGAGCTTGCGCCGCTGGTGGCATGCACGAGTTTTCGCAATCCGGCCCTGCTGGCGAAGATGGCCGATACGATCGAGGAGATCAGTGGAGGGCGGTTGATTCTCGGTCTTGGCGCTGGATGGCACAAGCCGGAATACGATGCGTTCGGATTTCCGTTCGATCATCGGGTCAGCCGGTTCGAGGAGGCGATGCAGATCATCCACGGTCTGTTGCGGGACGGCCACGTCGATTTCGAAGGGAAGTATTGTTCGGCCCGCGATTGCGAGCTCCGGCCGCGCGGTCCCAGACCGAATGGCCCACCCATCCTGGTCGGCTCGAATAGTCCGCGGATGATGGGGATCATGGCCAAATACGCTGATGCCTGGAACTCCGATCGGCGCAACGATGTCGATGAGCTGCTGGAGATCGAGGCGCGAGTCGATGCGGCGTGTGTGGAGAACGGAAGAGATCCTGCCACTCTCGACAGAATTGTCGGTATTCAGGTCGATGTGCTGGACGATCAGCGGGAAACGATGCAACCGCGGCAGTGGATCAAGCGGCACTGGCCGCTCACCGGCTCGAACGAGCAGATCGCCGAGCAAATTCAGGGGTACACCCGCGCGAAGGTGGACCATCTGATCGTCTGGGTCGATCCGGTCAACGTCGCGGGAGTCGAGGCGTTCGCGCCTGTGCTGGAGCTGTTGGATCGCGGCGAAGCCTGACGGCAGATAGATCTCTTATTCACCAGTCGATGCGCGCCCAATGGATGACATGAGACGATCGGATATCTGGGAGCGTTTGGACAGTCTGCCAACGTGCACCGGTTCCGTTCCTGCGAATTACATTATTCGGATGGGATGCTTCGCGCTTGCAGCCACCCGCTCAATTCCTCGATCTCGAGCTTCTCGGTAGCCACTTGCACGGCGAACTCGGTGAACTCGCGCTGGGTTGCATTGAACTGGAAGCCGTTCATCTCGAGTGTCAATACGGCAGCTGATAGACCAGTACGCTTGTTGCCGTCAACGAAGGGATGATTTCGGACGAGCGCATCCAGGAATGCCGCAATCTTTTCGTGAAGCGTGGGAAACAGCTCGTACTCTCCGAAACCAGCGTTCGGCCGTTTCAATGCAGCTTCGAGCAAGCCGACATCCCGAATGCCGTGCGATCCGCCAGTCTCTTCGATGATGCGATGATGGAGATAGAGGATTTCCTGAATGGTGAGGCTTTTCAACGCTGGGAAAGTTCCTCGAGCGCCGGCCGATAATTATCGATGAATGCGTCGACTCTGGAGACGTACTCTGGGCTAATTCTTGCAATGCCGTGAGCTGCTGATTTGACGATGATCCCGGTTCGGTCGTCGGTCAGCGCAACATCGACTTCGGAGCCATCCTCGAGGAAGAGCTGCTGCAACGTTTCAGTCGGCAGCGCGACGACCAGGCTATTTCCACTCCGAAATATCTTGCGAATCATGACCGTTTCTCCTAGCGTGCTGAACCCGCACTCAATTGCGGATAGACGACGAGTGTAATGACTCTGTCATTACACTTCCAGCTGGTCCAGCGAGATCGATCAGTGCCTGGAGCTCAACGTGCCTGATAAGCGAGCCACAGCAAATGGAAGTAGAGATAGTCGAACATTGCCAGTTTGTACGTGGAGTTGCTGTCCAGGCATGGCAAAGAACTCAGGGTCGCTCGCCGCCTTTTCGTACGTGGTTTCGTCAAGGTATTGTACGGCCACAGTCTGGATATTGGGAACAGAAATGGTGACGTCGGTCGGCGTTTCCAGGAAACTGCAGACGAGGATTTGGAACCGATCATCCGCGCAGATGGCCAGTGCCTCGAG
>JBGTJM010000178.1:0-3774 GCA_041745115.1 Thermomicrobiales bacterium | reverse complement strand
GCGGAGATTGGGAGGACTCAGTTCCTTCGCAGTTGCCCGCTCGAGCAAGTTGTCCACGACTTTAAACGATTCGAGTTCCCCACGACAGTAAGTACAAACCGAGGTGTGCAACCGCAGCCACGACTCATCAGCATTCGCGAGATCGCCGATCACATAAGCAGGCATCGATTCGCAAGCAAGATCGCATGGATCGACACTGGGATTCTCCGCAAGACGCGCAAGCGTTTGAACCATCGGCGTGTTGTCGGTGTCTGGTTTTTCCATGCTCATTTTCCCCGGCTAAATCCGGTCTCCAAAACAGGTGCGCAATTTACGCAGCGCCTCATAGACGTTCGCCCTCGCGGCATCCTCGGAACATTTCAACGCTTCGCCGATCTGCCGGTAGTCAAACTCGTGGTATTTCCGAAGGACAAGTGCGATCCGCTGCTTTTCGGGCAGGGTCAGGATGTACGCTTCCACGTCCTGGAGCGTCGATCTGGCATCCATCGCCGATGGTTGATCGATTTGCGGAGCTGGGATCTCACCATCCCGTTCCTCGTCCAGCGCCTGCTCTCGCTTCGACTTCCTCTTCTGGCTCAGAAACGTGTTCGTCGCGATTCGATAGAGCCATGCTCTGCAATTCGAAGAGCTGTCCAGCCGGTCGTAGGCCTTGAATGCCTTCAGGAATGTCTCCTGATAAAGATCATCGGCATCGTCCGGGTTGCGCGTCAGATGGAGGGCGTACCGGTATATCTCCCGCTGATGAGCACACAACAGATCTTCGAACGTTGGAATGGCGAGCATGCTACTCATTCAGTCAACAATCCCTAGTTTCGAATAGCAAGACTGTAAGCCTCGAATCAAATCTATGCAAAGACATTCGCGATCGTCTGACGTTTGACTCGGCCAAGGTGTCAGCAACCTCGCGCTCAATTTGAACAACGCATTCATCAACCTTCTGTGAGATCAGTCTGAAGAATCGTCTCAAAAATCATCATGGGGTTGTACGTACGCAGACTCTTGAGTATCATTCATCCACTCCCCGCTTGATAGGTTTCGCACTATGGATCAACCATCACGCCAACGCACGCGTGTCATTCGCACTATTGGTCGAATCACGACGACGAACGTCGACGATGTGTTGCTGGCGCAATGGCCTACGACAATAGCCACAGACAACCGGAAAAATGACGTCGCAATCTCAAGCGCTTGGGCTCCAGCCATCATGCCATCATTGCGTGCGTTGAGCCCCGGCCATGCTTTCGACCAGGGAGATCTCCTCAGTCAGTGCAAAGCATACGAAGCCCACCAGATCAGGGTTGTGGACCGTGTGCGGCAATCGATCAATGATCTTCTTGACGGTAAGCAATCAGGTCCGACGGTACACGAGCCACCTCCGATTGCGCTTGAGTCGTTGCTCGAAGAGATGGATCGATCCTTACCAAACGACCGGCAAACCGCTGAGCTCCGGACCCGGCTGGCAATGCTGGCAGAGCAGGTTGCGCGGTTGTCCGCTATCGCCGAGCTCCATCGAGCAGGATTGATCTCAACTCAGGAGCTTCGCGAGAAATCCGACCAAATCCAGTCAATCGGGAGCCAGCTCCGAAAGTAGCCCGGTGATCCAATCTCCTGGTCATCCGGAAAACGCTCCGCAGTCCAACTGTCTCAGCAGCCCGGCATAGGTCAGGTGGTACTATTTTCCCGCCGATATCGATGGGAATCATCGATATGCAATCCCCACACGATGGCATCGCTATTCATTGAGGACTTCACGCAAGTGAGCCAGGGCTACACCCGTACACGTGTATCGCGACATCGAATGGCCGTAGCTTCGAGCCATCGACGCGGTGCGCTCAACTCAGCAAAGCGCCGAAGGCTACCACCTCATCTCACACCTGGTCTCTCGAGCCGGGCAAAACGAGGCAGAACAAACCGCAACAGCTTTTTGATCGTTGGCGGGCTGCTCTTTCTTGGACTGTTTGTGACAACGGTGTTGTCTCTGGTTGTGTCGACTGCTGCCGCGGTGGGTGGAACGGTCGAGGCGTATCGCCAGGTCAACGACGGCCTGCCCAACGCCGCTGGTGTGACAACAAGCACCTTTCAAACATCGCGGATCTACGACCGTAACGGCATATTACTCCAGGAGATCGAAGCGCCGGATGGCGGCTGGCGAACCTTCGTCACACTTGACCAGGTCAATCCGTTTCTGATCGACGCAACAGTCGCTGCGGAAGATGCAACCTTCTGGTCGCATCTTGGAGTAGAACCACTAGCGATCTTCCGTGGTGCTCTTATCAACGCCAGCGGCTCAGGATCCTCAGGTGGATCCACGATTACACAGCAGCTGGCCCGAGGCTTGTATCCGGACAAGATTGGCTACGACATTTCCGTCACCCGCAAGTTCAAGGAAGCGCTCGCTGCCGTCGAGCTCGATCGGCAGTTCTCCAAGCAGGACATCCTGACGATGTACCTGAACCAGATCTTTTATGGGCAGCGCTCCTACGGTATCGAAGCCGCCGCCCAGACCTACTTCCAGAAACATTCAAGCGAGCTCACCCTGGCAGAAGCCTCGCTGCTTGCAGGTCTGCCGCAAGCTCCATCGTTCTATGACCCTACAGTTCGGCTCGATCAGGCAAAACTCAGGCAACGATACGTTCTCGATCAGATGGTCAAGTACAAATACATTACTCGGGCGGAGGCAGACGCAGCCTGGAACGAACCGCTCACACCGCAGACTCGAACAAGCGAGGTCAAGGCTGCGCCTCATTTCACTCAATATGTCAAGGACTATTTGCGCAGCCAGTATGGCGACGACGTGCTCGTCACCGGCGGGATCGAAGTCTGGACCACAATCGATGTCGATCTGCAGGCAAGGGCCGAGCAAATTGTTCGAGAGAACATGCAGTTTCTGAATGCCTACCGCAGAAACAACGCAGCAATGGTCGCTATCGTCCCATATACGGGCGAGGTGATTGCCATGGTGGGATCAGCAGATTTTAACGATCCGTCGATTGGCGGCCAGATCAACTACGCGCGGGCCAACCTGCAACCTGGTTCGTCTGTCAAACCGGTCGTCTATGCCGCGGCGTTTGAAAGCGGCTGGAACCCGGCCACGGTCGTCATGGACATCACGCTGCGGGAGCCAACCCCCGGAGCCCCTGACCCCTATTACGAACCCAGAAACTATTCGGGGCTCTTCTACGGTGCCGTTACGGTTCGGGAGGCCCTTGCCAACTCTTTGAATATTCCGGCGGTCAAAGCCGGGCGCTTCGCTGGTATCGATCGCGCTTACGATCTTGCCAGGCGAATGGGTATCCAAACTGGTCTGCCCAATAGCTGGGAAAACTACGGGCTCTCGTTCGCGCTTGGCTCTGGTGAAGTACCGCTGCTGGAGCACACAAACGTGTACGCGACGTTTGCCAACAACGGCAAGTACGTGCCAGCAACGCCAATCCTGAAGATCACCGATTCAACCGGCAATGTCATCTTCGAGCTCGATCGCTCGAAGACCCTCGCAGATGCAGAACAGGCACTCCAGGCGGAATACGCCTACCAGATCACCTCGATAATGACTGACGACGAGGCGCGAGGCATGGTCTTTGGCCGGGGCAACCTCTTCGAGAACACCTCGAACCGACTCGGCCGCCCGGTCGCGGCCAAATCTGGAACGACCGATGGGTGGAAAGACATCTGGACAATGGGCTATAGCACGGCTCTGGCCGTCGGTGTCTGGTCTGGCCAGACTTCCCAGACAGGAAATGCTGAGATCGAGTTGCCAACGCTTGATGGAATTGA
>JBGTJM010000177.1:0-1501 GCA_041745115.1 Thermomicrobiales bacterium | reverse complement strand
TCGGTAAGACGCCGGTTTTCGTCAACGATTCACCCGGATTCGTCGCGAACAGACTACTCATACCGATGATCAACGAAGCTGTTTGCGTGCTGGAGGCCGGTGTGGCTGAGCGCGATGATATCGACACCATCATGAAGCTCGGTGCCAGTCACCCGATTGGGCCGCTGGCACTCGCAGATCTGATTGGACTCGATATCGTTTTGGCGATCATGGACGTATTGCACCGCGACCTGGATGATGACAAATACAGGCCGAGCCCCCTGCTTCGACAGATGGTGGAGGCAGGTAGCCTCGGAAGAAAAGCTGGCAGAGGTTTTTATGTCTACAATTGAGGATCGGTTTGTGATTCAGACGGGGTTGGAGTTTCGATGAGCGATCGACCAGTTCGCATGCTAATCGCGAAGCCCGGTCTGGACGGCCACGACCGCGGGGCCAAGGTTATGGCGCGGGCGTTCCGCGATGCAGGCTTCGAGGTGATCTATACCGGGCTCTTTCAAACCCCCGAGATGATCGCCAATGCTGCGTTGCAGGAGGATGTTGATGTCATCGGCTTGAGCATACTCTCCGGTGCCCACATGTCGCTCTTTCCACGAATTACCCAGGCCGTCAAAGAAGCCGGGCTCGATGATGTTCTCATCGTTGCTGGTGGCACGATTCCCGAACAGGATATCCCCGCCATTCTGGAGATGGGCATCGCCCGCGTTTTCGGTCCAGGCACTCCAATGCGTGATGCCATTGCCTATGTTCGTGGTGAGATAGCTCGTCGACCTGACCATGCGGCTTGAAGAGCTCCTTGCAAAGTCGACAACTGGGGATCAACGGGCCATTGCCCGCCTGGCGTCGATAGTCGAGCGTCAGAACGCTGCAACCGAGGCGCTCCGTGTTGTCACAGCTGATCGACCGCAACGGGCCCATCGGGTTGGAGTTACCGGATCTCCGGGAGTCGGCAAGAGTTCGCTCATCGCGCGAATAGTCGAGTACCTCTCCAGCCAGGGAAAGCGTGTCGCGGTTGTGGCAGTCGATCCGTCGAGTAAAGTCACTGGTGGCGCGACACTCGGCGATCGAATCCGAATGGCCGAAACCGCAATGCTTCCAGGCGTTTTCGTACGAAGCCTGGCTTCTCGAAGCAGCGACGACGGGCTCGCTCCCGCTGCATTCGGGATGGTAAATCTGTTCGACAGTATCGGTTATGATTATGTCATTCTGGAAACAGTGGGCGCGGGTCAGAATCAAATCGCCGTAGCGAATGCAGTCCATACCCTTGTCCTGATCGAAGCGCCCGGCGCGGGTGATAGCGTCCAGATGCTCAAAGCCGGCCTGATGGAAGTTGCAGACATCTATGCTGTCACAAAGGCCGATTTGCCCGGCGCCCATCTGATCAGCCGCGAGCTCCGGGCCATGGTCGCTCTGAGTATCGAGAGTTCCAACGAATGGACTGCTCCAGTCATTCTGTGTTCGGCTGAGTCCGGTGACGGCGTGCTGAAGGTTGTCGAGTCCATCG
>JBGTJM010000176.1:0-5666 GCA_041745115.1 Thermomicrobiales bacterium | reverse complement strand
TCGATCGTTTGAGCCACGAGTTGGTCTGGCTCCTGGACCAGGTCTGGGGATGCCGGACGGCATGTTCATGGTCGTCGATGGCCTGCTGGTGTTCGACAACCTGGAGCGGACCGTGAAGGTCGTTTCTCATGTGGATACGGGAAGTGGGAAACCGCTGTCGACCGAATATGCGGAGGCGTCATCACGAATCGATGGAATGATTACCCGGTTGCGGGCGCCGCTACCGGCCCTTCCTCACGGAGACCCAATTCCGCAGCCGCCCCTTGATGAGCGGATGCGCGTCAACACATCGAGGGAACGGTATACGGAGATCATCGAGCGGGCCAAGGATTACATCAACGCGGGAGATATCTTCCAGGTCGTGCTGTCCCAGCGAGTCGACGTTCCAACGCCGGTTCATCCGTTTTCGATATACCGCGCGTTGCGGGCTATCAACCCGGCTCCGTACATGTTCTATCTCGATTTCGTCGATCATCAGATCGTCGGCGCTTCACCCGAGCTGCTAGTACGGCTGGAAAACGGGGTGGTCACGAATCATCCGATTGCAGGAACCCGGCCGAGAGGTCACACGCCTGAGCACGACTCGGCGCTCTCAGACGAGTTGCTAGGTGATGAAAAAGAACGCGCCGAACACGTGATGCTTGTCGATCTGGGACGAAATGACGTTGGGCGGGTTGCGAAGCCCGGGAGTGTTCGGGTGCCGCAATTCATGGGAGTCGACCGGTATTCCCATGTGATGCATCTGGTTAGCCATGTCGAGGGTGATATTCAGGATGGCCTCGACTGCTTCGATGCGCTGAGAGCGTGCTTTCCGGCCGGGACGGTCTCTGGAGCCCCGAAAGTCCGAGCGATGGAGATTATTGCTGAGCTCGAGACCGACCAGCGTGGCCCCTATGCCGGCGCTGTGGGCTACATCGACTACTCAGGCGACATGGACACCTGCATCGCTCTGCGAACGCTCGTTGCGAAAGACGGGGTGGCTTCGCTTCAGGCTGGCGGTGGGGTGGTGGCCGACAGTACCCCGGATGGCGAGTTCGCGGAGAGTTTTCACAAGATGAGAGCTCTGATGCGGGCGATCGAACTGGCGGAGCGAATAGAACTCGAGGAATTTGGCGAAGCTGCATTGGAGAGCCCAACATGATTCTACTGATCGATAACTACGACTCGTTTACCTACAACCTTTATCAGTTCCTTTCCGAGCTTGGTCCACAAGTGGAAGTGGTTCGAAACGACGCGATCAGCGAAATAGAGATCGAGCTCCGGTATCTGGAGATGACTGGGATCGTGGTCTCTCCCGGGCCGTGTACACCAGTTGAAGCCGGGATTTCTGTGCCGGTGATTCAGCATTTTGCGGGCAAATTGCCGATCCTCGGGGTGTGTCTGGGCCACCAGTCGATTGGCGCTGCATTTGGGGGGACGGTGATTTCGGCACCTTGCCTGATGCACGGAAAGACCTCGATGATTCATCATCGAGGTGTCGGAGTATTCAAGGATCTCCCGAATCCGTTCGTGGCAACACGGTATCACTCACTCATCGTCGAGCGGGAATCGCTCCCGGCGGAGCTCGAGATTACTGCTGAGACTGAAGATGGGATCATCATGGGTCTGCGGCACCGGCAATACGATATCGAGGGATTGCAGTTCCATCCGGAATCCATTCTGACGCCGGTCGGGAAAGACGTGCTGGCGAACTTCCTTTCGAAGACGACTGAAGCAAACCTGAATCGTCTGGCTCCAGCATTGGTGGGCTACTAAGTTGGCAGGTGAACGAAACGTGAGCAAGACAAAGCCAGCTGAGCAGATGACTGCGCAAGTCGCGCTTCGGGCGGTCGTCGAAGGACAGACGCTAACTGAGGTCGAAGCGGCGGCTGTCATGGACGCGATCATGTTGGGTGATGTGACGCCGGCTCAGATCGGTGCGTTGCTTACCGCACTCCGGATGCGCGGCGAAACGGTTGACGAGGTAACCGGATTTGCTCGTGCTCTGAGGACGCACGTCCAGCCTGTGCATGTACCGGACGACGGAGTGCCTATAGTCGACACGTGCGGAACTGGGGGAGACGGGGCTGGGACGTTCAACATCTCAACCACGGCTGCTTTGGTGGTTGCGGGTGCAGGGGTCCGGGTCGCGAAGCACGGGAACCGTTCGGTGACGAGCAAGTGTGGATCGGCAGATGTTCTCGAGGCTCTCGGAGTTGCCATCGAACTGCCTGGTGATGCGGTCGCAGCGTCGATCAATGACGCCGGAATCGGATTCATGTTCGCTCCGGCGTATCATCCCGGGTTTCGTCATGCTGGACCATCCCGACGAGAAATCGGTATTCGGACGGTGTTCAACGTGCTTGGTCCGATGACCAATCCAGCTGGCGTGAGACGCCAGATCATCGGGGTGAGTGCACCTGGGATGGCGAAGATCATGGCGGAGGCACTGGCCAATCTGGGCAGCGAGAGGGTGCTGGTGGTGTTTTCTCCAGAAGGGCTTGACGAACTGGGGCTCGGTGCCCCGTCGCAGATTACGGAGTTCGATCGCACGATTGGATCAGTGCGAACGTACCAGTTCGGTCCGGAAGATGCCGGGCTGCCGAGAGCTGCAACTGCGGACATGGCAGGGGGTTCGGCTGACGACAATGCCCAAATTCTACGAGCTGTCCTAGGCGGTGAACTGGGGCCACAGAGAGATGTTGTTCTGTTGAATGCCGGAGCGGCTCTCTATGCAGCGGACGTAGCGCCAGACATTGCTGAAGGGGTTGCACTGGCCCGGAAGTCGATCGATTCGGGAGCTGCAGCTGCATCGCTAGCTCGTTTTGTTGCAACGACCCAGAAGCTATTCTCTGCAGACATGGGGGATCGCTAACCCAATGGCAAATCGTTCCGGCGTTACCGAGACTGGCACAGTCCTCGATCGGATACTGACGCAAACTGCCGTCGATGTTGACCAGCGCGAAGCCCAGGTTCCGCTTGAAGATATCGAGCGGCGTCTGGAGGATAAGCCTCAATGTGCCAGTTTTCGCTCGGCGCTGAGTGGGCCAGGATTGTCGCTTATCGCAGAAATCAAGCGAGCGTCGCCGTCACGAGGGCGGTTTCCGGTCGAGATCGAACCGGAAGCGGTGGCACGCGAGTACATCAAGGGGAGCGCGGACGCAATCTCCGTGCTGACAGACGAGCCTTTTTTTCAGGGCTCGCTAGCAGATATGCGGTCTGTCGCGGAGGTGGCGGCGGCCGCCGATCCGGCTGTACCGGTTCTGCGCAAGGATTTCATCGTCGACAGGTATCAGATCGCGGAAGCGAGGCTGCATGGAGCCAGTGCAGTGTTGCTGATCGTGGCTGCGCTCGACCAAAGCCGTTTGGAAATGCTGATGGGTGGCGCCATGGACTATGGCCTGGATGCTCTCATCGAAGTCCACGATGAGCTTGAGCTCGAGCAAGCTCTTGCTGCCGGGGCGAGCATCGTTGGGGTGAACAATCGCAATCTGCACACGTTCGAAGTCGATCTGGCCGTCTCAGAGCGGTTGGCACGCCGTATTCCTGATGATGTTGTGCGCGTCGGCGAGAGCGGCATCTTCACGCCCGAGCATGCGTCGCGAATGGCCGATGCGGGGCTCGATGCGATTCTGGTTGGGGAATCATTGATCGTTGCAACTGACAGGGTAACCGCAGTTCGGCGCCTGAAGTGCTATGCGGAGATTGTCGATGCCGGAGCCTGACCTGGAGGTTTTTGGGCGGTCACCAGTTATCAAGATCTGTGGAGTGCGGGAGGTTGAGCACGCAGTGACTGCTGCCGAAGCCGGTGCGGATTTCATTGCGTTTCTCTTCGCGCCTTCGCGCCGAAAGGTTGACTCAGTGACTGCCAGAGAAATCACTACTACGATTCGCCGACAGTTCGGAGAGATGTCGCCACGATTCATCGGCGTTTTTGTGGACGAGGATGATGACACGATTCTTCGAGTAGTTGATACGGCTGCTCTCGATGTTGTGCAGATCCATGTTTCGCCCAGTGCGTGGACCCCTCGAGCACTGCCAGTGCCAATTCTTAGCGCGATTTCGCCTGTGCCCGGAAGCTCGTCGCGAGAAATCATCGATTCGGTCCTTACCATGCAACTTGATCAGCGGCGACCGTCTCCCGTGCTGCTGGACGCATTCGATCCCGACCAGTTTGGCGGAACCGGGAAGGTCGGGGACTGGGCGCTTGCTGCGGCGGTTGCGACTGAGCTGCCGGTGATTCTGGCAGGGGGGCTGAACGCAGACAACGTCTCTGACGCGATCGAGCAGGTCCGACCGTTTGGGGTTGATGTCAGCAGCGGCGTCGAGACCGAAGGCCGCAAGGATTCCAGGAAGATCATCGAGTTTGTGAAAGCAGCGCGGTTGGCCTTCAACTCGTTGGAGGCCTGAAGAAAACACGCTGGACGCGATCAGACGTCGAGCGGCACGTCATCCCAAGTTGCACCGAAGCCGCACAACCAGTTCAGCGCTTTTAGGCGGGTTTCAACTGCAATAGCAAAGGCCATGAGCTCATCGTCCGACCACGATGAGACAGGGATGGTTGCGCCTCCAAAGTCGTCGCGGGACTCGGGGGCGACGAGCCCGCTATGCACGGCCTCAGCGGTGACAGTGCGCACGATTTTCCTCAGTTTGGCCCGCTCGGCCGGGTTGGCGGTGCGAATTTCGAACTCCGTAAGCGCTCGCCAGTGCCAAAGCTCCACACGTTCTCGGGCCTCGGCGGCCTCCCCAGGATCTGGACCATGCAGGGTCTTCGCCAGCTGAGCATCGAGGCGCGATGACTCGAATCGTGATCGATCGAGGCCCACCGGGAGGTAGCGTTGCGGTGGCGGTGGAAGAGGCCGGCCAATTCCGCAAACGGTGAGCAAAACCTCCAGCGCTTCTCCGGCTAGCGCAAATACGGGTTCGTTGCCGAGTGTTGTCGATTGGGCAAGGTTCGTCAGAAACACACGTTCCTTGGCCGAGCATTCTTCGATCGCGCCAGAAATGAACAATGGTGCTATTTGATCGAATCTGAGGGCGTCTGAGTCGTCCTCCGAATCAGGGTGATCGGTCGAGACTCCCTCGAGGGCTACGCGATCGGCGATAGTCTGGAGGACCAGTAGCCGCCGAACAATCCGCTCGACAGGGCGGATCTCGATCTCCAGGCTGTCAGAGTCGCTTTGGCCAGAGTCGGACATCAGACATTGAACAGGAAGTTGATGATGTCGCCATCCTGCACGGTGTAAGTTTTCCCTTCGCGCCTGAACGTGCCCGCTTTCTTGCATTCGGCCATGCTGCCGGCGGCGATCATGTCGTCGTACGAGACGACCTCGGCTCGAATGAATCCCCGCGAAATATCGGAATGAATTTCGCCGGCGGCGTCCACGGCGACGGTGCCTCTGGCGATGGTCCAGGCCCTGCATTCATCGGGCCCGACGGTAAAGAACGGTATCAGGCCCAGAAGCTCGAACGATTGACGGACAACCCGGGCCCTGCTCGACTCGTCGATGCCGAGATCGCTCAGGAAGACAGCGGCGTCGTCATCACTGAGCTGGCCGATTTCCATCTCGATCTGGCCACTCAACGCGTCGATCGCGATTTTCGGCCGGGAGAATCTGGTGGTGGCGTCGGCCACGAGTGACTCGGCATTGGAACCCAGCTGAGACTCGCCAACATTGATCAGAATC
>JBGTJM010000175.1:0-8453 GCA_041745115.1 Thermomicrobiales bacterium | reverse complement strand
CAGCCTGTGACACCGCGAGTCTTCCACTCCAGACTCGCTTCGCCCCAACCGTAGAGACCCTCGTCGGTTTCCACTTTGACGAATACCCAGTTTCGCATTCGGGCGTTGACGACGAGAGTTTTCAAAGCGGTGATTTTCATCGTACTCCTGACCCTGTTTGCTACCAGTTGAGGTCGACCTCTCTATACGCCCTGCCGCAACCATGGTATCCAATTGGAAGACACCCCGCAGCTATCCCGCCAACCACGACTGCTCGAAGCGATCGGCGAACAGACCTGGGCAGTCGCGGTTTGACCAATGAAATCGGGGGAGCATAAGGCTTATGCTCCCCCGGCACCCTAACGGGAGCGAGCTAGTCTGCTGCGCCAGACGGGGCAGCTACTTGCTCGGTGTGAACGAGACCGAGTCTGTCGACCAGGGACTTGATAGGTCTTGGTGCCCACCAGTTCCAATCACCCATCAGCCGCATGGTTGCGGGAACAAGTAGCGCACGAACTATCGTGGCATCGATCAGGACTGCCAATGCGAGTCCGAATCCCATGCTCTTGATAATGCTGATATCCGCCAGCATGAACGCTCCAAAGGCGACAATCATGATCGCTGCCGCGCCAGTGATGACCTTGGCTGTCTTCTCCAACCCGAATGCGACGGAAGCTGTGTTGTTCCCAGTGCGCTGATATTCCTCCTGAATGCGGGTGAGCATCAGGACCTCATAGTCCATGCTCAGACCAAACAGGATGCAGAACATCAGGATCGGTGTCACCGAGATGATCTCCCCGGTCGCGGCAAAGCGAAGCAGATTTTCCAGGCGGCCATCCTGGAACACGAACACAAGCGCTCCCAGCGAAGCGCTGATCGAGAGCAGGGTCATGAAGATGGCTTTGACTGGCAAGAAGACCGAGCCAAACGTAAGCAATAGAATCAGATACGATCCGATCACCACGAAGATCACCGCTGGCACGATGCCATCGCGAATTCCCTGGATCGTATCGACATTGCTTGCCGCGGCGCCACCAACTTCGACGGTGAGGCCGTCGGACTCGATATCACGAATCGCATTGACAACGTTTTCGAGTTCTTCGCCATCGACGTCTGCCACGACTTGCACGAGTGTTCGATTTCCTCGAATCAGGTCGCTCGAGTTGTCAGGATCGGTCAAAATGCTCGATACGCGGCTTACGTGGGGCAAAGCTGCCGCCTCGCCAACAAACGATTCGAGCGATGCGAGGCTACCTGCGGACGTCGTGAGTCCGTCATCAGCAGCAATGATGACCGGGATCGGATCGGCTTCGCCAGATGGGAAGTCGGATTGCAGCCGCTCGTAGGTCATCCGGGCGGGAACATCGGACGGGAGCTGATCGGCACCGCCTGCTGTGAGGTTCAGTCGCTGGAAAGGAAGTCCGGCTAGCACGAGAATGACCAGGGTCGGGACCAGGAATGCGATTGGCCGCTTCATGACCGCCGTAGCCACCCGGTTCCAGAAGCGCCCTTCTTCGTCCCCACGCATGCGTGCTGGCAGCCGGACTGGCACAGCGTTGATGCGATGACCCAACAGTGAAAGCATCGCTGGCAGGAACGTAAGCCCGTAAAAGAGTGCCAGTGCCACGACCAGCATTCCCGCCAGGCCCATCGAGTGAAGCGCTGGCATTGGGAAAAACCGGGTGGCAGCGAGACCAAAGATCACCGTGATGCCGGCAAAGAGAATCGCTTTGCCGACTGTGCCCATGGTGACCGCTATCGCACGCTCGACTGAACCCTTCCGGAGTTCTTCGCGGAATCGCGCAACCATGAAGAGGGAGTAGTCGACGCCAAGAGCGAGACCCAGCAACGTAATCACATTTATCGCGAAAATCGACTGCTGTTCCAGTGCGGAATACCCGAGAACAACCGCGATCGACGTGACCATTGCCAGGATACCGACCATGAGTGGAAGTCCTGCTGCAATGACACTACCGAAGATCAGCAGCGTAAGCAGCAGCGTCATGGGGATGGCGACGCTTTCGGCTCGCAGAATTCCCTCCTCGACCTCATGCCCGATCGCCTCGCCGATTGCCGCGTTGCCTGTCACCGAGACGGAAAGTCCCTGGGTTTCCGCGATTTGCTCCACGGCCGTTCGGAGACCTGGCAAGATTTCTTCGATTGTGTCGGCATCTGCAGACATCAGCGCGACAGCGAAGGCACTCTGTCCATCGTACGAGATGAACTGCACATCGCCTCCTGTCCACGGTGTCAGAACCTGAGCGACATGCGAATCGCTCCGAATGGGCTCGATGGCCGTTTCGAAGGCCTGGCGGTTTTCGGGGGTATCGATTGCTCCTTCAGCGTCAAAGATGAAGATAAGGGCTTCTCCGCCGCGGCCAAACTCCTCCTGGAGAGCGCTGTTGACTCGAGCTGATTCAGCGGTTTCGCTGACGAATCCATTCGATGTCAATGATGGTGACACGGTAACCATCAGGACGATCGCTGCAACCAGTGCAATTCCGGATAGTCCAAGAACGAACCGGGCGTGATGATGAACGAACGTTCCCCATCGATTCAACATGACAAAGGTCTCCCTGGCCTTCCGGCGTTGCCGGAGGCGACATCACTAAACCTGATTGACGGGTGATTGCTGAGGGTCGCCTAGCGGCGACGCATTCCGAGGTCGATCAACTCCATATGTAACTCAAAAAGCTCATCCGGCGTTGCTTCTGGCGGAATGTGCGGAGCAGGCTCGGATTCTTCCTGATCGAACACACAGGCAAGTTCCAGCATCACGAATCCGTGGACAGATGCCCAGGCTGTAAACGCAAGCGCTTCGGCCGGTGCCGCCACAAATTCACCTGAGTTCAAACCCTGGTTGACGACTGAGAGCAGCGCTTCGTAACCATTGTTCCCCGCTCCCAGCTGCTCCGATAGCGTGCTGAACGAATCACCGCTTCCGAACACCAGAAGAAACAACTCGCGATTCTGCTGTGCATATGCACGATAGGCCCTTCCAAGTGTTTTCTTGGCTTCGAGTGGAGGCGTGCCAGCTGGGAGTTCCTCAAGAGCACGGTCCATTTGCCCTGCAAGTCCTTCGGCGCCTTCGAAGTACAGGGCTTTGGCAATTGCTTCTTTGGATGCAAAGTATTCGTAGAGGGCAGCGGGAGAGTAGCCGAGAGAACGGGCGATGCCGCGCAAGGAGAGGTTGGCCAAACCCTCCGAAGCGATCATCTCACGGGCGGTTCGCAGGATATCCTCTCGCATTTCCTGTCGTGCCACCGCGCGCCGCTGTGTAGCTCCTCGACCCACTGACTACCTCCAATCGAACCACCGAACACCGTTCGGAACAACAACCACTGTCAGACTACACCCGGGGCCGGTGAATGTCAATAGGTATGCTGAACAGTGTTCGGTTCACTCGAGATCGTCCGCAACGGAAATCCACACAGGAAATGGCATAAGTAGGCAGTTCCTCGCTTTTCGGGCTCCTGGTTGAATATGCGTCAATGCGGACCCATACCTTCAACGGCTCAAAGTGAAGTGTCTCTCCTTGGTTTCGGGTCCCTAGATTGGTTGCATAGGACTGGTGGCTGTCGCATTGTTTGCCGAACGAGCGGAGACCATCCCTCAGCGTAGTACCTTCGGTTCGAAATGTGGATCGACAGTCGGTCCAACAATGGCCGATAGGGAATAGCCGTTGTTGTTACTCTCGGAAGGAGCCAACATGTCTTCAGCGTCACTTCAGGTGGCCGGAATCCTGTTTATCGCTGTGCCCACGATTGCTTTTGGTGGATATTCTTTGATGAGGTTCATCGAGAAGCGCGAACCTGGATACCTGGATAATCCTTTACGTCGGGCGTTTTTTGTCGCCGGTCACGCGCATGCTGGCGTGTTGGTCCTCCTCGCATTGATCGCCATGAGATATGTCGATGATGCCGACCTCGGCAACCGAGCGAAGTCTCTTACACGAACGTTACTAGCGATAACCCCTGTTCTCATGTCTGCCGGTTTCTTTCTGTCGATGGCGTCTCCCGCGTCGACGAAGCCGAATCGCCTGGTCTGGCTCGTCTACGCTGGGGCTTTCTGCCTTGTTGCTGGCACAGTCACCCTTGGCATCGGTTTGGTGCGAGCATCCTGAATGCGTTTCAGCTTGAGGATACCACCGGGGAAACGCTCACGTTTGATTCCTCGTCGCTATCCAAGTGTGAGCGTGGAGGCTAAAGCGGGCACGTCCGGCTGATTGGATACTATGATCCCATGCCAATTCGCACGGGATTGCCGGAAGCAGATGGGAGTGCAATCTTCATGATCAAGATGGCAACAGTCTGGTGGTGCCTGGAGGACCTTCTCTCGCCAGAGCAGATCGTTGACGTGACTCAATCCCTTGGATTTGCCGGGATCGAGCTGGCTCCGAAAAGCGAATGGTCGCGAGTTGCCGATGCTGGTCTCACGATCGTGTCACACCGTGGACATGGAACGCTCGAAGATTGCCTGAACGTGAAAGCGAATCACGACCGCATTGAGCGTGAGATTCTGGCGAATATCGAACTGGCGCAGACCTGGGAGGTACCAGTGCTGATCTGCTTCAGCGGAAATCGACTAGGAATGACTGACGAACAGGGGGCAGAGAACACGACCGCCGGACTGCTGCGCGTGGCGCGAGCTGCGGAGGAAGCTGGCGTGGTACTGGCACTCGAGTTGTTGAATAGCAAGATCGATCATCCTGGTTATCAGTGCGACAGAACCTCCTGGGGCGTCCAGGTGGTCGACGCAGTCGCATCGCCATCCGTGAAGCTCCTATACGACATCTATCATATGCAGATAATGGAAGGGAACATCATCCGCACTATTCAGGACAACCACCAGCATTTTGGGCACTATCATCTCGCTGGCAACCCGGGCCGCAACGAGCCCGGTTACCGGCAGGAGATCAACTATCCGCCGATTGTCGAAGCGATTCAGGCGACTGGATACAGCGGGTATCTGGGAGCGGAGTTCCTGCCATCCATCGATCCCCGCGATGCGCTCCAGGCTGCGCGTGAGCTCGTTCGGTAGGTTGCCTCATGGCCCCGTCGCTTCGTGACAAGTTCCCCCGGGTTGAATTCAACGATCGCCAAGACTGGCGAGAATGGCTGGCTACCAACCACGAGACCTCTCGCGGAGTCTGGTTGATCTCCTTCAAGAAGTCGAGCGGCTTCTCCAAAATGACCTATGCCGATGGCGTTGAGGAAGCGCTTTGCTTTGGATGGATCGATAGCACCGCCAATCGCGTCGACGAGCATCGTGCGATGTTGCTTTATACGCCACGGAAACCGGGCAGCGGCTGGTCGCGGCCAAACAAGGAACGCGTCGAGCGACTCACCGCGTCTGGTTTGATGATGCCCGCTGGGCAAGCAAAGATCGACGCGGCAAAAGCTGACGGATCGTGGCAGCTTCTCGATGCGGTAGAAGATCTCATTGTTCCGGAGGATCTTGCGAACGCCCTTGCATCGAGCCCAGCCGTTCTGCAGGGGTTCGAGCGATTCTCGAAATCGGTCCAGAAGCCGCTGCTTCAATGGGTTTATACGGCCAAGCGTCCAGAAACTCGAGCTCGGCGGATCGCTGTAATTGTCGAAGCTTCAAAGGACGGGCGCAACCCGCTGGAATGGACGCCAAAACCTTGATGACTGTGAACCGATGGAGTTTCAGCAGTTACCGGTTGGTAGATCGAAGACCGGTCTGACTCCGGTGCAGTAAGCGGGTTTGGGTAGCCAGTTTCTGTCGAACAGTAGTGGGGCGTCGTCGTATGCCCCGAAGTCGGCCCGATAGTTGACCCATGATGTGCCATCGTCCAAACCCCAGACGGTGAACCGTTTGCACTGAGGTCGTTCGAGGCAGAGTTGGGCGATGCGGCTGTAAACACTGGCCTGAGCCGTGAGATCGCTTTCGGAGAGATCCCAATAGTTCCGGCCAAACCTGACGTCGAGCTCGGAAATGGCGACCTCCAGACCCATATCGATCACTGCGTCCATTGTGCGGGCGAAGCGCCCATAGTCGATCTTGTTGATATGGAAATGGGCTTGGAATCCAACTCCATCGATCAGGCCCTCGCGATTGAGCTCGCTCACAAGCCCGAGCATCTCACGAGACTTCCTGCCCCATTCAATGCCGAAATCGTTGTAGTAGAGCTTCATTTGCGGGCATGCCTCTCTGGCGGCCCTGAACGCGACCTGGATATAGTCATTTCCCTGAAACAAACGCGCCCAGACACTTTCATCCGTTGAACGAAATCCGGCCGACCTGCCAAGCGCTTCATTGACGACATCCATCGACGCGACCCGTCCACAGAAGTGGCTCGTGACACTCTGGACATACCAGACGAAATCGGCCTGGCTGAACTGGTCAACGCACCAGGAGGTCTGGCTGTGCCAAACCAGCGTGTGGCCATGTACGGTCATGCCAAGATCTTTTGCGATCGAGATGAGCTCGTCTGCCGGACCGAAGTTGAACGAACCGTTGCAGCCACTAATGGTATCCATCTTCATTGCATTTTCGGGAGTCAACCAGGAGAATCCATGTGCTGCAAGAAGAGCTGTTTGATCGTACGTACGAGGATACGCTGCCGCAAACCCGAGAAGTCGCCGGTCATCTGTCTGTGCAGCAACACTTTGGTGTGAGGTCACAAGAAATTGCAGCCCTGCCATAAAGATCGCGCACGTCACTATTTTGATAGATGACCCTCTGCTCATCATTCAGTTTGTGCCAGTGCGATGTCTTGCTTCATGACAACCATCGACAAATTCCAACTTTGGCAGGATTGACCCATTTCTTCCTGCCGCACTAGTATGATGGTGTCGACGCCAACTGATGGTCCGCAGTCCGTCAACAGTTTCTCTCAAGAAAGTGATGAGGAGCGACCATCGAAACGAATCAGATCGCCATTGCGACGAGCATGCGAAGGGTGTCCACCTTGACTAAGCGGAGAGTACCTGATGTTCACTGATCTTGCCCACACTGCGTTCGCGGTTCACGATGTAGATGCATCACTGGATTTCTACCAGAGGCTCGGTATCAACGAAGCGTTTCGGCTTCATCGCGAAGATGGCTCGCTCATGCTGGTTTACCTGCATGTGGCCGGCGACCGCTTCATCGAGATTTTCCCGGGTGGCCCCGATCCTGCCACTGCCGGGAACGCAAGCTTCATGCACATGTGCCTGAGAACAGACGACATCAGGGCTGATGTTGATCGCCTTCGCGACGAGGGAGTGACTATTGACGTCGACGTGAAGACAGGCCTGGACCACAACCTGCAAGCGTGGATCGCCGATCCTGACGGGAACAAGATCGAACTCATGCAACTGGTCGAAGAGTCACCCCAGAGGCGTGTAGCCCGTGGAGAGTCAGCCTAGGTTCCTACCCCGACGGGTGGTCATTTGCGGGCCAGCAGGATCAGGGAAATCGACGCTGGCCATGAAACTTGGAGAACAGCTCGGTCTTCCGGTGATTCATCTGGACGCGCTCTACTGGCAACCAGGCTGGGTGCCCTCATCTCCATCCGAGATGGAGCAGCAAGTTGAAGCGGCTTCTAAACAGGAAACCTGGGTGATCGACGGAAACTACAGCGCCTCAATGAACATGAGGTTACAGCACGCCGATCTGGTGATTTTTCTCGACTACGCTCGTTGGACGTGTCTCAGACGTGTTGTCACCAGAAGCGTGCGAGATTTCGGTCGGATGCGTCCGGATTCCGCTCCAGGCTGTCCGGAAAGGCTCGACCCACGCTTTCTGCTTTGGGTGTGGCGCTGGTTTGGTGAGCGGAGACGCTCCATGCTCGAGTTAGTCGAAAGCGCAGGTGAATGGACTGATGTGAGGATTTTGCAAGATGACGCATCGGTCAGTCAGCTTCTAAAATCTCTCGAGTAGTCGGATTCACGAATCGTCGTTTCTTCCTCGGATACGATCCCAAAGGGTGCGGCGACCTGCTCCAGGATTCGGCCACTGCTGGTTTCTGCCGCGAATGCGTCCTTCGAAGATCATGTACAGGGAGCCGCCGACGATGACGATTCCCAGGATCCAGACGAGCCAATCGGGACCGTTGTAGCGCAGTCGCTCGCCGGTGATGATCTGCCAGATGATGACAATCCCGGCCACGCTGCATAGGGCGAGAATCAGGACGCCGATTGGATTATCACGAAACACGATTTGATGGCCTTTCCCATTGATGGAATTCGTACTCGCAACGATACCCTACCCCGCGGCCGTCGGCGTGCATCGGATTATTGGGGACCGTGTACGGTCGCGTTCGTTCACGGCTTTCCCGAATAGCTACTTGCAGTTGCCGTGCGGCATGCCTAAGTCTGCTCAGTGCATGGTCGGACGATACACCGGATCGTAAGATGGTTGGTGCCAGTGTCGACTGGATGGTGCATGCGCGCAGCTGGCCGATAGCGGCGACAGTAATTTTCTGCACGGGCCCAGGAGCCACCCTTGAGGACTTTTCTGGCTATGGA
>JBGTJM010000174.1:0-2258 GCA_041745115.1 Thermomicrobiales bacterium | reverse complement strand
GTTGCCGGCGCGCGAAGAATGAGCCCCGCAATCGTGACCTCCCTCCTGAGTGCCACCGGCAGCGAGTTTTCAGACTTCGTGTCGACGGTCGACATTCATCAAGTGGGTCCCGGAATAGGCTGGGCCGGACCGGACGCTGCTCCGATCTGGCTCGACATCGCCAGAGAATTCACCGAACGCTGGGTCCACCAACAGCATATCCGAGACGCGGTTGGCAAACCCGGGTTCAAGGATCAGCAGTTCCTGAAGCCCGTTCTTGAAGCATTCATGATGGCGCTGCCGTTTACCGTGAGGAACGTTGAAGCGCCAGCCGAAACGACTGTAGAAGTGCACATTTCTGGCGATTCTGGCGGATTCTGGCGCGTACAAAAACCGTCTGGCTCAGGACCTTGGTCCTTCGCCAGAACCAGCAAAACCGCAGCGAACACAACGGTGTCGATCGATCAGGAACTCGCATGGCGCCTATTCACCAGGGGCGTTTCTCCTTCTGATGCGATGTCACGAGTCGCGGCAAAAGGCGACTCCAGGATTGTGGAGGCCGTCTTGAACATGGTGACCATCCTGGCGTAAGCAATCGCACGCCTCACGACAGACCTGGTTCAAGCAAAGTCCGCTAGCTGAAGCGCTCCAGCGCATCCCAGTCGAGCTCTATACCCAAACCTGGGGCGCTGGGAACAGGCAGCATTCCCTCTGCGTCGAGTTCCCAGCCTCCGACCTTGATATCGTCGATATAAGGCGATCCCTGCAGATACTCGACCCTGTCCGTGTCCATCAGGGCCGACGCCAGATGCAGATCCGCTGCCAGCCCGACCGCCGTATTCCAACCATGCGGAATCAGCTTGACACCGAACTCCTGTGCCATCCAGCCGATTTTCCGCTCCTCGCTGATGCCACCGACCTTGCAGACATCGGGCTGCACGATATCGAACGCTCCCTGCTGTAGCCACGGCCGAAACGACTGCCTCCGGGTCAGCACTTCGCCGCCTGAAATTGGAATCTCGGTCGCTCGCCGCAATGCAACGAAATCCTCCAGATTGTCCGGCCGCAACGGTTCCTCGAACCACGCAACGTCGTATTCCTGAAGCATCCGCGCTGTGCGCAGTGCCCACGTGTATCCATTTGGCCAGAATGCATCACTCGCGCCTGGATCGACCATCAGCTCGAACTCCGACCCAAGCACGTCTCTCGCGGTGCGAACAATGACCTCGTCCATCTCAGCGCTTTCCCTGCCAAAAGGCCCCCAGCCAATCTTTACTGACCGAAAGCCTCGCTCCTTCACGGCTTCCAGAGTCTCGGTCAGTTTCCCAGGCTCATCCATCAGAACGGACGCATATGGCCGCACCTTATCTCGATAGATACCTCCTAGCAGCCTGCCAACAGGCTGTCCCGTCGCCTTGCCGAGAATGTCCCAAAGTGCGATATCGATTCCGCTAATTGCATGGGTAATCGAACCACCACGTCCCATCCAGAACGTGTGCTGGTGGAGCTTTTCGGCTACTCGTTCGGGCTCGAGCGCATGCTCGTTGCGATACAGCGGTTCCAGGACTTTGAGCGCAGCATTCACCAGACTGACGCTCGTGTACGCCGCTCCGACGCCGCTGATCCCCTCATCAGTCTCCACCACCACGATCGTGTGTAGGTCATCTTCAGGCGTGAGCTCGATACTCCATCCGCCCTGCGGAGTGGCACCCGTCAGTCCAATCGCGCGAATCTCACGAATCTTCATTCTGGCCATTTCTCCCGGGTTTGCAGTCAGATCATGCCGATAAATACCACGAATTCACGGTGAGTGCTCGCAGATCGTTTGTCGAAAACCTGTCGATACTCCATCTGGGTGATCTCGCTCCCACTCAGGTTCTATGCTGACGATCAATCCATCCAAAGCAAGTTGAATCCCGCACCCGCCTGAAGCAACTTGTGCGGTTTCGGCCAGGCCATCATGGCTACAGAGCAAAACGCCGCCATCTCAGGATCCGAATGCCGTTCTTGAGGAACCCCCTTTCACCTTTGTGGAGAACCATTTCAGTTGATACAGTTAACGCAATCAGAGGAGTAGTCGCTGTTTACCAAGGATGGAAGACATTGGGATTCTGGAAAGGCGCGATTATCGGGGGCATTGCCGGCGTAGCGTATGGAGTCTGGACTGCGCCAAAATCCGGCGAGGATATGCGCTCCACGCTGACGACATCACTGGAAAACACTTTGTTTAAGGTCACCGGAATGGAAGTGTGGAAGCCGGAAACGGCGAACCCACAGAC
>JBGTJM010000173.1:0-7784 GCA_041745115.1 Thermomicrobiales bacterium | reverse complement strand
AGCGCTCCATGGCTCCTTCTTGGCGCAGAATTCGGACTCGGACTCGTCCGCCAAATCTTCCTGTTTTTTACCGCGACCATCTGGCTTTGTGCGGGAATCTACTCGCGCGAATACATGCGAAACGATGCCGAACTTCCTCGCTACTGGACCTACTTTCTACTCACGATGGCGGGAAACATCGGCCTGATCGTGTCGTTTGATGTTTCTGGGCTCTTCTGTTTCTTTATTTTGATGACCTTTGCAGGATACGGACTGATCGTCCATGAGGGTAGCCCTGCCGCACGACGGGCTGGCAAGATCTACATCACCATGGCAGTCATGGGGGAAGCCATGCTTCTTTCAGGCTTCCTCCTTCTTTGGCAAGATGCCACTAGCCTCAACATTTCCGACCTTGTCCAGGCGTACGATTCTTCCTCCTATGGCACTGTCGCGTTTGGGCTGATTCTTGGCGGTTTTGGCATCAAAGCCGGTGTGATCCCGCTCCACATCTGGCTGCCACTCGCTCACCCAGTGGCACCAACACCGGCGAGCGCGGTTCTCAGTGGCGCCATGATCAAGTGTGGGTTGCTCGGATGGCTGTTGTTCCTGCCGCTTGGCAGCGATGAGTTCGGCGCCTGGGGACCGCTGTTCGTATTCGCTGGTCTTGTTGCGGCCCTCGCGGCAGCCGGATTCGGATTCCTGCAACGCGATCCAAAAACGGTCCTTGCGTATTCGAGCGTCAGCCAGATGGGCCTGATGAGTATCGGGATCGGGATGACGCTGATCGCGCCAGATACCTGGCCCTTCATGGCGATCGTCGTAGCGTTCTATGCCGCTCATCACGGTTTCGCCAAAGCTGCCCTCTTTCTCGGCGTTGGCGTCGCGGGCTTGAGATACGATCAGACCTGGCAACGACTGATGATCACTGCTGGCCTCGCCGTCCCTGCGTTGTCGCTTGCTGGATCTCCTCTTACCAGTGGAGCGGCAGCAAAAAACGTACTCAAGGATTCTCTCGGAATTGCACCCAGTTTCTGGGAACAATTCCTGACATTCATGCTGCCCGTCACTGCGATTGGCACCACGCTCCTCATGGCTCGCTTTCTCAAGCTCACGCTTGTGCGAACATCTGGGATTGAGAAGACAGCCATGTTCACCGCTCGACTGGTCATACCCTGGCTTGCGCTCGTTTTGCTGAGTGCGTCGTCCGCATGGATCATCCCCTGGTACTTCGAGCTCGATGCCATTCCCTCCACCCGAACATCCTTGAGTTACATTTGGACGGGTCTCTGGCCAGTTGCGGTCGGGGTGCTGATCTACGCAGCTGCCACAGCCGTCGCCCGGCGTGGTTATGGTGCTGGCGTCCGCGGTATACCACCGGGAGACATCCTGGCGGGTGTGGAATGGCTAATCGACCAGATAACGAGACCATTTCGCGAACGCTTCGCGCCAGCCGTCAAACGCCAGTTCCGTCAGAGTGAGGCACTCTGGGAAGCCTGGGCCCCCCGGCATACCCCGTGGCGAATGCTGATTCAGTCGGACGTTGTTCTCGCGAGGTTTGGTACTGCAGGCGTGTTACTGCTCGCCGTTGTTGGTGTACTTCTCATTCTGATCCGAGGTTAATCATCATGCTGCTCGGTGCCGATAGGTCAGGACGCCTTTCCTCGAACGACATTCGTAGCGCGACCTCCCGATTCATCGCCATGATGATCCTTTGGTTGATACTGGTCGAAGGAGATCGCTATAACGTCTGGTTCGGAATGGCAATTGCAGCGGGTGCCGCACTCGTCAGCTTGCTTTTCATCCCCAAGATCACATTCCACCCTCTGGCGCTGATAGGCTTCGTGCCGTTTTTCCTTCACAAGTCGATCATCGGCGGAATCGACGTCGCAAAACGGGCCTTCGATCCTCGCATGCCTATTGACCCCGGATTCGCAGAGTTTCCCCTGAGCATTTCGAGCGAACGCGGCCGGGTCTTCATCGCCAACACGATGAGCCTGCTTCCGGGTACAGTGAGTGTCGAGGTACTGGAACGAAGTCTGAGACTACATCTCCTCGACCGCACCTTGCCTGTCCACACAACGCTTCAAGTCCTCGAGACGCATGTTGCGTCCCTGCTGGGCGAGGAACTCGATCCTGAATAAGTCCCCTCGAAACCGAGTTTGGCGCGGTGGCGCGTCTGCATCTGAACGGAGATAATCGGCCCGGGACGACGACCCGCGGTCAGCATGAATCAGTCTTCGCCCAGAACCTTGATCAGCCAACCGGAGGACCCCGATGAAACTCGCGAACCGAATGTCCCGTCTGGGCACCGAAACCGCCTTCGAAGTCCTGGTGCGCGCCCGCGCACTTGAGGCTCAGGGACGAGATATCGTCCATCTCGAGGTGGGCGAGCCAGATTTCGACACACCCGCGAACGTGATCGAGGCCGGCTGTGAAGCGCTTCGCACCGGGTGGACTCATTACGGCCCGGCCGCCGGAATTCCCGACCTGCGAGAAGCAATTGCCAGCTACCTCAATCGATCCCGGGGAACCAGCTATTCACTCGAAAATATTGTGGTAACGCCTGGCGGCAAACCAATCATGTTCTTTGTCATCCTCGCCCTGCTGGAAGCAGGCGACGAAGCGATCTACCCAAACCCCGGATTCCCGATCTACGAGTCGATGATCAATTTCACCGGTGCCACACCGGTGGCCGCCCCAATTCTCGAAAACAAGGCCTTCGCCCTCGATGTTGACGAGCTTCCGTCGTTGATCACGAAGCGCACGAAGCTGCTCATCATCAACAGTCCCGCCAACCCGACCGGTGGCGTGCTAAATCGCGACGAAATATCCCGGATCGCAGAACTGGCGGTCTCCCACGATCTCACCGTTCTCGCAGACGAGATCTACAGCGAGATCCTCTACGAAGGGGAACACGTATCGATCGCCACAATGCCTGGTATGGCAGAGCGCACCATTGTCCTCGACGGCTTCTCCAAAACGTACGCAATGACTGGCTGGCGTCTTGGCTACGGTGCCATGCCAGCAGAGTTCGCGGAGATCATCAGCAAGCTCATGGTCAATAGCAATTCATGCACCTCGATGGCCGTTCAGCGAGCCGGCCTTGAAGCGCTGACTGGTCCTCAAGATGAGGTCAGGAGCATGCTCATTGCCTTCCGTAGCCGGCGCGAGTTGATTGTCGATGGTCTCAATGCGATCGATGGCATCACCTGCCTGAAACCGCGCGGCGCCTTCTACGTATTCCCAAACATCTCGGCGCTTGGAATGAAAAGCAAGCCATTCGCGGACATGCTCCTCCAGGATCACGGTGTCGCAGCCCTGTCCGGCACAGCCTTTGGCGCCCATGGCGAGGGGTATCTCCGCCTGTCCTACGCCAATTCTGAGGAAAACATCAGCAAAGCACTTGAACGCCTAGCGTCCGCTGCCGAGCAGGCTCGTTCCAGCTGATGCCGGGAAGAGGTGGCGGCGTCATGCACCACGCGACACGCCGACCGTCTGGTTCGGAAAGAATGTCATGATCCGATATGCATGAGAGAGGAACAATCCATGACGAATGACGATTCTCGTCGAGTCTTGCTTACGGGAGCGGCGGGACGAATTGGTACGGCTTTCTACGCCGAGTTTCAGAACCGCTACTGGTTTCGACTGGCTGACTACAACGATGAGATAAAGGATCGCCCTCTCACAGCAGATCACGACGCTGTCGTCGTCGACATAACTCAGTTCGATCAGTTACTGGCTGCCTGCGACGGAATCGACACCGTCGTTCATCTCGCCGCAGATCCGTCCCCGGAGGCAGATTTTCACGAATCACTATTGCAGAACAATATCGCTGGAACGTACAACGTGTTCCGTGCCGCCGCGGAGTCCGGTTGCCGCCGCGTCATCTTCGCCAGCAGTGTCCACGCTGTACTCGGCTATCCCGAAAGCGAGCCAGTCCCCGAGGCTGCGCCGGTCTGGCCCGTCAACATGTACGGTGTCTCGAAGTGTTTCGGCGAGGCCACAGCTCGCAAATTCGCCACGTCTGAGGGACTGTCAAGTATCGCCATCCGGATCGGTGCCTACGAGGCCCCCTGGATCGCCGAGAATCCCGCCCCGATCCACTCGAAGACCTACCTCAGCCCACGTGACATGAACCATCTTCTCTGCCGGTGCATCGACATCGAAGACCTGCCATTCGCAATCCTGCACGGCGTCTCGAACAACCGCCAGAAGCGCCTCTCGATTGACGAGACTCGGCGAATCGTCGGCTACGAGCCACTCGACGACGGTTTCGAGAAGTACGGTCTGTAACTGGCGTTTCCGGTAAATCTGGGAACGGCACCGCCGACTACGAGGCGATGCCAAAGCCGGCGTTCGCCATCATTCAGTGTGCGCAGGAGCAAAAAACACGAGCACCCGAAGTTCGTCCGTCACGCTGTGAAATCGATGCGGGACGTGTTTCGCCACATACAGAATGGAGCCCGCCTCAGCCGCATACTCATGTTCGCCTGCAGTCAACATTCCCTTCCCCGAAAGCACGTAGTACACCTCGTCCTCCCGATGCGGCGATTGAGGATCAACACCACCCGCAGGAATCACATAAAGCCCCACGCTCAGATCAGGCACACGCAGAAACTCATGCCACATGCCCCCTGCCGCCTGATGGGCGGCGTCGATTTCCGGGATCGTGATCGCAGTAGATTTCATCTGCATTGCCTCCTCAAAAGACCCGAATGAGAACCACTCCTCCGACCACCATCGCCACGCCCAGAATTCGGGTAGGCGAGATCTCATACTGAGTGAGCCCGAGCCAGCCGAAATGGTCCAGAATCAGCGCGCTCACCATTTGGCCCAGCACCACAAGCGAAAACGCCACCGCCCCGCCAAGTCGCTGCACCAGCACAATGCTGGCGGCGACATACACCGCCCCGAGCAAGCCACCCGTCCAGATCCACCAGGGGGCAGAAATCAGCGTGGCAGAATCCGGCCACGGTTGCCGCTGGATCAGAAACACAAATATCAACAACGAAATGGTTGACACCGTTGTGGAGATCATTGCTGCCTGCGCCGGGCTACTCAATCTCCATCTGAGCTGACCATTGATCGCGGGTTGGATCGCCATGAATAGACCCATGCTTAGGGCCACCGCAACAAGCAACCAGAACATCGGTCGAATCACCCCACGCACTCCCAGATTCATACGGAGCGCAATTTCGCTCAGTATCCGCCGCATTATCGTCTGATGTGGCAATCGATTGGTTCGCGGAGTCTCTCTGATCGATCAGGCTCTGCCGCCACCATCAGCTGCACGGTCTCCAAAGAGCGCGATGTGACTGCAGTACGCGAGGTGCAAGCGAAGCCGGACGTCAGCATCGTCGAGATCCAGCCCAGTCAGGTCTTTGATGCGCTCGAGCCGGTACAACACCGTATTGCGATGCACCCCAAGAATTGACGCAGCTTCCTTCGGGCCGCATCGCCCACCGAAGTACGCACCCAGTGTTCGCAACAGATCAGCATTGTGGGCATGATCATAGTCAATCAGCGCCTGCAACGCGTCGTCATGCAGAGATCGCAGTTCTGGAAGGTCTCTGGCGGCGAACAGCAGTCGGTAGATTCCAAGCTCTGCGAAACGCGTCACTCGCCCGGACCCATACAGTTTTCGCCCAATGGTGAGGGCCTGCCTGGCCTCCTGATGAGATGTCCGAATCCCACTTGGCCCGCGGTATGGGCTCCCGACGCCCATCGAAACGGTATGACCGCTTGCGCTTCGGGCCCGACGCCCAATCTCCATCAGAAGCGTGTTTGCCAGCATCTCCAGATCATCTTCCTGAGATACAGGCCGGATAATTTCTGCGTAATTGTTTCGAAACCGCCAGAGTATCGGCATCTCGCTTCGGACGAGCGCTTCTTCGAAGATAGACGCCGCTTCGAGCCTCTCGTTGCGCGCCACCTGCCCCATCGGACGATCGATCTTCGCCACAATCGCCACGTGGTTACCGTCCAGATTGTGGCCCAGCAGCCGAGCCTGCTGCAGTAGCGATATCTCGCTCCTTAACGCTCCGTCCAGGACCTCGTCAAGAACGTTCAGCTCAAGTTCCTGCCGTGCGTTAGCCGCCGCGTGCTCCCGCGCCATCACCACGGCACATGCAGCCGCTCCTCGCGAGGCCAGAAGCTCTTCGGCAGACTTCGGCATACCAGCATCCAGAATGATCGAAAGGACCCCCAACAATCCGTCACGACCGGTAATCGGCGAAATCACCCTGGTCGTCAGTCCATCCCAATCGAGCATGGCCGTAGGGGGGTCGGCTGAGCTTCCAGCAGGCGCATTGCGCAACCAGTCCACCAGCGCTGGTCGGCCCCGCTCCAGAAGCGGCATAATCCTGGCCGACGTTGGGACCTGTCCGGTAGGACTATTCATCGCCAGCAGCCGGCCATCCCGAGCTTCGATCACCACATCACGCGCTGCCAGCTCGGCCAGCGTTTCGGCCAAGTCGGAGAGCGATTCCCCTCCAATCGCCTGCTCCATCAGTTTTCGGCTAGCATCGATCCCAACCTTCTGGATATCTCGCTTGTGCTCCGCGATCACATGCGACGCTTCTCGTTCGAGCATTGCCAGGTCCGCGTCTGCCGGTATCTCCAGAAGAGGAATCTTCATCGCTTCAGCTGCTGCCCTTGCAAGCCCACTCGCCCGGCCCGCATAGGCAATTGCGGCAACACCGAATCCGGCCAGCTGAGGAATTGCCGCATCGAGCGTCAACCTCTGATCAAGACTCGCCAGCGTCTGAGGAGTGAGCAAAACCAGCTCACCACCACTGAGGTGGTCGAATGCCGGAGCACTTGGACGCGGCCTCGTTGCCCAGGCAACCTCAGACGTCAGTTGCTCTGCTCCGGCAACAACTGATGTTTGCGCAGGTAGCGACAGGCGAATGAGATCCTCAACCGTGATCATTTCCAACCACTCAGCTCACGCATCGCCATAGCGAGCGTGTTCCCAGGGACCAACATAGGATCGATACTCTTCCCACTCTGCTCGCTTCACCGACAGCAACTGGTCTGCGACATACGAGCCCAACGCCCGCTGCACCACTTCATCGTGCTGAAACGCCTGGATCGCCTCTCCCAGGGTGGCAGGCAATCGCGGAACGCCAATTCGCTGCAGCCCTTCGTCGTCATAGGAGCTGAATCCTTCTTCCAGTGGCTGAGGGGGTTCATCGCCTCTCTCGACTCCCTCCAGAGCAGTTGAAAGCGCCACAGCAAATGTCAGGTAAGGATTCGCCATGGGGTCTGGAGACCTCAGCTCGAGAGCAGCGGATTCATCTTCTCCCCGAGAAGGTACCCGGATCATCGATCCATGACTGAGGTGTGCCCACGATGCATATCGTGGTGCCCGATGTCCTGCATTCAGTCGTTTGTAAGAATTGACGGTTGGGCACAAGACCAGGCTCATGCCAGGAGCATGATTTAACTGTCCGGCAATTGCGCGACGTCCCCAATACGAAAGAGATCCAGGTTCATCGATCAGCAGGTCTCGTTCATCAGACAGGTGCCGAAATTGTTGAAACAGATGCATTCCCGAGCCAGGGGCGTCAGCAAACGGCTTAGCCATGAACATCGCCCGCAGTCCGTTGTGTTGGGCAATCGTCCTCACGATATGTCGCACCATAATCAGCTGATCGGCCATCTGAAGCGCTCCAGCGACCTGCAAATCGAGCTCTTCCTGACCGGGTCCCGTCTCATGATGCGCACCTCCAACGGCCACGCCAATTGACTGCAAAGCCGCCACGACGAGATCACGGGTCCGCGAAACAGCATCTTCACCCACA
>JBGTJM010000172.1:0-6292 GCA_041745115.1 Thermomicrobiales bacterium | reverse complement strand
CACCTCGAACGTCCCCTGATTGCAGATGATCTGGCCGGCATGCCGGACGATGGCCGCAGATACGAGATTGTTGGAGGAGAGCTTATCGTGTCGCCGTCGCCCTCGCAGCGCCACCAGAACGCTTCTACCAACCTGCTGTTTCTGATCCGGCATCATCTTGGCCAGACTGGTGGCGGCATGGTTTTCGCTGCGCCCTTCGATGTCAGGCTCGGCAGCCACGACATCGTTCAGCCGGATCTCCTTGTTGTGCTCGAGAGAAACCGGCCCTACCTGCGGCATGATGGCGTTTCTGGCGCGCCCGATCTGGTCATCGAGATCGTTTCACCGGCAAGCATGAGGATCGACCGTGTCCGCAAAGCAGCAATCTATGCCACGTTTGGAGTGCCCGAATACTGGATTGTCGACCCGGACGCCCGGACGATCCTCGCTCAATCGCTCGAGAACGGCCAGTATCAGCCCTTGACATCCGATGATGGTCTCGTGCACTCGCGCGTCGTGACCGGCATGGCAGTCGACCCTGTTGAAGTCTTCGCAATGCCCGACTGGATGGTCGACGAGGCTGGAACTTAGAACGACAGGCTCCATATCGACCCGACATCAGGACAAAGGGCGCCGACTGTAGACTGAAGTCGATCTCGCCCCACATTGCTGCCACCGGGCAAATTTGGACCAGAGCAACTTCACCGAACTATGGCCGCAACGAGTGCTAAGTCAACGATGGTTTGCGATTGCACGGGAGTGTCGTCGCCTGGCTGAAGCCCCTCGCTCGGTTCTCAATGTTTTCTATTGAGCCAGTACAGTCATCGACGTGACCTGGACACCGGTTATCGAACAATCTCCGGCTCCTTTGACGATCTCCAGCAGATTCGCTGAGACCCGCCACGCGGCGGGTCTCAGGTCGTTTCGCTGCAACGCTGCGAGTGCTAGTCGTCGCCGCTTGTACTGGTGGCGGAAAAAACCGGCACCGGCAACTCGGGGAGGTGCACCTTCCCTTCGATCGAGAGGTTCGGCAGCCAGCTCAAAGCCTTCGGCAGATACCAGTTGCGGTCGCCTAGCAGCGCCATCGAAGATGGCACGAGCACCGATCGGACCACGGTGGCATCGAGGAAAACGGCAACCGCGAGTCCGAACCCAACCTGCTGCATCATCACCAGGCGTCCCGACGCGAATCCAGAGAATACCGCGACCATGATCAGAGCCGCGCCGGTGATCAGCTTCGCGGTCGACTGCAATCCATATGCGACCGACTCGCTGTTCCGCTTCGTTACGTCGTAGTGCTCGCGAACCCGGCTGAGCAGGAAGACGTGGTAGTCCATACTGAGGCCAAAGAGCACGCTGAACAGGAAGAGCGGCAACCAGGACTCGATCGTCGGGGTCTGCTGGAAGCCCAGCAGGTCCGCGCCATATCCCTTCTGGAAGACGAGCACAATCGCGCCGTACGCCGCGCCGACGCTCAGCAAATTCATGACGATAGCCTTGGCCGGGACGACGATCGACCGGAAGGCGACGGTCAGCAGGATGAAGCTGAGACCGAGCACGAACGCGAAGACAATCGGCATGTACGTCTCGACCATTGCATTCTGATCGAGGCTGATCGCGCTGATGCCCGTGACGTAAACGCTGGCGTTTGCGCTACTGAATGCGGCTGGCACCAGCTGATCGCGAATGATGCCGATCTGATCGAGTGCTGCCGGGCCGTCAGGTGCGACGGTCAACGGGAAAGAAACCAGCGCAAGATCACCCTGCTCGTTGGCAATCACCGATACATCGCCAAACTGCCCGGAGCCGGCAAGTGACGCGGTAAACCGGTCGATCGACTCGACGACCGATGGCTTGCTCAAATCGGCGTCAACCACCACCTCGACCGGCGAGACCATCCCGGCCGGAAAGTCCTTGGCAAGCATCTCGAACGCTTGGCGGGAATGCGTGCCTTCGGGCAGGCTGGAGATGCCGGAAGAGCCCTTCTCCATGTCGAAATATGGGACGGCCAGCGCGACAAGCAGCCCGCTTGCCAGCACGAGGCTGATCAGCGGGTGCGCCATCACAACCCGGGTCACACGTGGCCAGAATCCCTTTGTCGTGTCCGGCGTGCGTGCCACGCTTGCCCGAAAGTGCCGGACGCGAGGGAACTCGATCTTGTCACCGAGCAGCGAGAGCATCGCCGGGATGAGCGTCAGACTGCCGAATACCGCCACAATCACGACCAGAATCGCGCCAACTCCAAGGCTGCGGAAGGTGGTTTCGGGCACCAGAAGCATCCCCATCAGGGCGAGCACTACGGTCGCACCAGAAAAGAGCACGGCTTTGCTTGCGGTCGAACCGGCAATCTCGATCGCGCCGAGTTTATCGTGACCTCGCTGCCGCTCCTCACGATAGCGAGAGATGATGAACAGGGCATAGTCGATGCCAACCGCGAGTCCGATCATGAAGATCATGTTCACAATGAAGAACGAGAGCTCCATCGTTCGGCCGACCAGAGCGGCGAGACCGATGGCCACCAGTATCGAAAGAAACCCAACGATGATCGGCAGTCCGGCCGCTACGAGGGTGCCAAACACGGCAATAAGGATGACCACCGCGACCGAAAGCCCGATCATCTCTCCCTTGGCGAGGTCTTCCTCCGCGATGACCTTGAACTCTTCAGCGAGAGAAGCATCGCCGACGCTCAACACCTGGAAGCTGTCTGCTCCGGCCGCGGCGTCGTCGATCAGCGCCTCGAATTCGGCAATTCGCTTCTGGGCGGTATCGAGATCGCCAGCCATCACAACCGATATCACGGTCGCCTGCCGATCTTCTGATACGAGCGCATTGTTGCCAGTCGAGTAGTAAGTCGCCACGTTGCTGACCAGACCGGGTGCACTTTCAAGGTTCCGCACGATGCCGTCGACCACGCCGCTAAAAACGTCGCTATCGACAGTCTGGCTCTCGGATCGAACGATGATCGATTCGACGACCGGATCTGGCCCGCGGAGGCGATCTTCGAGCAGATCAGCGCCCTTCTGGGACTCTGGTTTGTTGAGGAAGCCACCTTCGGTCGTAAGTGCGTCATTGATCGTCGAGGCGGATACGATGGCCAGAACGACCATAACGACCCACAATACGAGCGTTCTCCACGGGTGAAGAGCACTCATCTTCGAAAGACCACCAGTTGAAATTCTTGATTGACTCATTAATAAAACTCCCATTCATTACGAACCAGCCGACATTGATTCACCTATGCGTCAGCCGGAATTACTCAGTTCAGAACCCTGTATGGACTCACAAAACGTTCGAACAGCGTTGCCTGCGTGTTTCTACCTCCTGGCACTCAGTAAAATTGCCGCCGTCGCCCGCGTCCGCACCTCCCTCCTGAATCGAAGCACTTCAACGAGATACATTCTCTGCTTCGACGGTCAGACACGCATCCGCAGAATTGAGTATTCACCGCACGTCTCTTCGAATTGAGAGACTGGGTAGACTTACGTATCTGGCCGGGGGTGTCATCCTTCTGCACGGGGATTCGAAAACGAGGGGTACGACCACAAGTGGTTCACAGGTGAGTCCCAATGTCGCAATAGGCGAGCCGCTGATCGTTGCGGACAGCCTGCGCAAGCGCTACGAGTCGACCGTCGCCGTCGATGGGGTGGATCTCACGGTCTACGCTGGCGAAATCTTCGGCATTCTGGGGCCGAACGGTGCCGGCAAGACGACCACACTTGAAATGATGGAGGGGTTGCGGGAGCCGGACGACGGGACGATAACGATTGCCGGCTTTGATACAAGAACCAACACCAGGGCCATCCAGCAGATCATTGGCGTGCAGCTTCAGTCGACCGCTCTTTTTGACTATCTCACAGCGATAGAGTTGCTGAGGCTGTTTGGACATCTGTATCGGATTCCTGACGCGCAGAACACGACCGATCGACTCCTCCAAATGGTCGGGCTCGAGGACAAGCGCGACTCGACGGTCAGTCAGCTTTCTGGGGGTCAGCAGCAGCGGCTGTCTGTTGCCCTCGGCCTGGTCAACTCTCCGGTTGTTGCATTTCTGGACGAACCAACCACGGGACTCGATCCTGGAGCAAGGCGAACCATGTGGGACACGATTCGAGGTATCCGGGATGCCGGCACAACCGTTGTGCTGACCACGCACTATATGGAGGAAGCCGAAACGCTCTGCGATCGGGTCGCCATCATGGACAGTGGCCGGATTATCGCCCTCGACACGCCCGAATCCCTGGTCCTGGCACTTGATGCTGCAACGACCATTCAGGCAACGGTCGTTGCTGAACAATTTGATGCACGAGCTATCGAGCAATTGTCCGGAGTTGTCGCAAGCTCCGCGTCGGAGGGCAACATCAAGATCCAGTCCACTGATGCCCAGGCGACAATCGTCGGATTGCTTGATCTCTCCAATCGGTCTGGATGGCAGCTTTCTCAGCTTCGCACACGTGTTCCAACTCTCGAAGATGTGTTCCTGAGTCAGACAGGACGAACATTTCAACCAGACAATGACGATGAAGATGAGGCCGCTCCACGTAAGCCTCGCCGTTCGTTCAGACGGTCGCGAGGTTCCTAGAGCAAGATGCCCCCATTCCTGTCGATGACAAAGGCGAATTTGCTGATGACCGTCCGAAACCGGACGGCATTGTTCTGGAATCTCGTCTTTCCGGCCATTTTTATCCTGATCTTTGGCACTATCTTCAGTTCCGACCAGGTCGCAATCGACGTCGGAATCGTCGGGCCGGAGTCTGCGTGGAAAGCCGAAACGATCGCCGTCATGGAGGAATCAGAGGCTTTCACGGTCTTTGTCGACGGTGGTGCGGACGAAGAGCTCTCCGAGCTCGAGGAGGGCAACCGCGACGCCGTAGTCGTTTTTCCGGAAATCGATGCTGCGACCAACGCTCCGGCAACGGTGTATTACGATGAGGCAGGCGGTCCCTTCGGCCAAATAAGCGTCGGCGCAGTGCAGCAGGTCCTCGCAGGGACTGCGCTCGGAGACCAGCAAGTTCCAATCGAAACGGTTGCCGTCTCCGGCACTGACTTTTCGTACATGGACTTCTTTCTGCCAGGAATCATTGCGATGTCGCTGATGAACTCTGGGGTGATCGGGCTCTCTACGGCATTCGTCAGCTATCGCGAGCGAGGCATTCTCCGCCGGATCCGCGTAACGCCGTTTCCACTGACCAGCTTCATCTCCTCCCGCATTGTGTCGCAGCTCATCGTTGCTGTGCCGCAGTCGCTGATACTGATTGGGCTAGCGAGCCTGTTCTTCGATCTGCACATCCGGGGAGACCCATTGCTGATCGGAGTCGTGATCGTTGTCGGGGCGCTCGCGTTCCTGGCGATCGGGTTCGCTCTTTCGAGTGTGGCTCGAAATGTCGAATCTGCAGCGAGTTATGCAAATCTGATTACGTTTCCGATGCTCTTTCTCTCAGGTGTCTTTTTTAGCATCGACAACGCCCCAGCCTGGCTGCAGCCAATCACTCGCGTGCTGCCGTTGCGATTCCTGGTGGACGCTCTGCGGGAGACGATGACGCGGGGTAACGGGCTCGACGCGATCTGGATGGATCTGGTTGTGCTCCTTGGGACTTTCGCGGTGGGGCTGACCATCGCCGTGCGATTCTTCAAGTGGGAATCACGGCCTCGCTAACCAGCCAGCTATGGAGTTCCTTCAGGCGTTGGGGTGGAAGTTGCGGTGGCAGCCAGCGGTGACGCGACAGGCGATGCCGCTGGACTAGCCACCACTTGTGTCAAATCGATCGTGGCCGTTCTGGTCGGCTCGAGTGTTGGTGTCGGCGTAGGCGTATTCGTTTGCGTCGGTGCTGGGAACGGAGTCGCGTCCATTTCCTCGTCGTCCGGGGTACCGGTTGGTGAAGGAACGGAGGTTTCAGTTGGGGTGGGGGTTGAAGTGTGCAACAGACCCACGGGCACAGGGCGACGAATGTAGTTGATCTGGATAGGCCGCTCCCCGTTCTCGTTGTAGAGCGTCACCATACCAAGCGTTTGGTACAAAATGTCCCGACTGTCTGCTCCCTCAGGCAACCTTCGGCAATCGTCGTTCTCCATCTGAAGCTGGATGGCTGTCAGCCCTTCTGCGGGTAGCGCGGCTGCGACCAGCACGTCGATTTGCTCGACTTCGCCGCTGAGGATAACCTCTCCAACTTCGTCGAGCTCGATATCGAGGCAGAGAGCGGGTTCGATCTGCTGACCGTTTCTAGACGAGAGCCAGACGATCAGCAGCAATATGAGCAGAACGGCCGCGCCTGCAGCCAACGCCAGATAGACAAGCGTTGGCCGTTTCGGAGCAGCGTCA
>JBGTJM010000171.1:0-13745 GCA_041745115.1 Thermomicrobiales bacterium | reverse complement strand
ATCCAGACTTGCAGGTAGAACTTGAACACGGTGTTCATCCTGCCAATATCGCCACGCAGCACGTAGTGCTCGACTCCCAGGCTGATCACCAGGCCCAGAGCCACAATTCCGTACAGGAAAAGCATCAGCGGTTCTCGTTGTCGGTGCCAGGCCGCTACTACCACCAGGCCCAGAGAGGAAATCAGCAGCCCATCAATTCGATCCATCCAGATCGAGAAGCCCCCTAGCACCAGTAGAAATGCGGCCAGGATCAACGGGGCGGGCCACCTGAACGCAATCTGGTGACCGGAAGACGAAGCCTGGGCGGAAGCTGGTTCCTTGCGATGAGCGATAACCAGGTCCGCTACGACGAAGCTGCCGATGATGAAAAGCCACAGTCCGTGAATGATCAGGTATTGACTGGCGGTCGAACGCCCCAGCCAGGGTTCGAATCCACTGTGCTGAGGCTGATAGTGGCTGAAATACGGCCAGAACATGAGCCGGCCCAGTACAACGACAGCCCCGGCGGACAAAGCTGAACATCTCGCAATCGCGAACGACATTCGCCAGTCAAGCAACCCTCGTGCTCTCGCCGCCGTGGCCGAGCCAAGTGCGTCGAGCAGAAACAGCGATCCGCCGACAATCAGCAGATAGGTGGGGTAGTCCCAGGTGTTGAGCGGATAGAGTGCGCCCGTGATTAAGGCCGCCACAAGGACAAGGCCAAATCGCTGCTCGATCGCTTCCCATGGCAGTTCGCGAAGCCAGGCACGCCATCCCCCCTTAATTCCGTAAAGCGGCTCATCTCCTTCAATCGGAGAGGGGCTCTGCCCTGGCCAGCTTCGGGCCGCAAGTACTCCAACGGCAACGACCAGCGCAGCAGTCGTGAACGGAATCGCGATCATATGCGGGTGAAGATCTGCAAAGAGGAACGAGAAGTAGGGGAATTCGTTGATCGTTCCGCTGATGATGCGAGAAGGTGCCCAGAATGCGTCGGTAGGAAGTGATCTTGGATCGACAACTGCCCGAAAGACCCCGCGGACGACATCCCCAAACAGGCCGAGACTGAGGATTCGGGTACGGTCTACGGGTGCGTAACCCCATTCACCAGCACCGAACCGGCGGGCCATATCCAGATTTCCAAGGATCGTGACGAAAAGAGGACCCAATACTCCGAGAGCAAGAAGTTTCCACCGTGACGTACTGCGAAACACACCGGGAATCATCTTCTGAATGGAGACGACGAACGTCCAGGAGTTGACCACGGTCAGCGCGAAACAGGTCGCGACTGCCAGATTGAACGCTACCTCCGGCACAATTCGCGCGAGCCGCGTGATCGATGCCAGCAGAACGTACCCAAAGTAGTAGTAGTTGATATATCCGCCTGCGAACCACGGATCGTATGGGGGGAAATGGGTCGAGCGGAGAATCGCGTTGAAGTACGCGAACTCCATTGGTTTCTCGCCGCCACGAGCTGGATGCCAGATATCCGGGTTCTGGGACCGAATAAAGACGAAAGCGAAGAAGGCCACTATGAACAGCACTTCAACGGCTGCAATCGTGCGCCATGCTCGTTTGAGGTCGTCAAACAGGGCTCGCCAAGCTCCGCCACTGGCAATGACCGAACCTGCAGCAATAGCGAGGAGCCCCAGGACCACCGCCAATTGGCCAAAAGCGACCAGATGCAGGCTGGCAAGCAACCATGCAACGGTTCCGGTACCCAGCAATCCCAGCGTTTTGGCAAGCGTGTATCCATGGTCCGGTAATCGATGAAAGACCCTCCAGCAAACGGGAATGGCTACGACCGCCATCAGTTGGAGCGCTAGGTACCAGAACAGGGTTGGAAAGCGGTTGGAGAGGCTATCAGGGTCGAATATGCGATGCCATGTGCCGCCGGACTGCTGTGTCTGCCGGTCCGCGTCACTCATCATCAGCATGTTGTACCCGGCCATTGCAGAACGCACCTGCACGATGTCCTCGTCCAGAAAACGCGCCAGATGGGTGCTGACCTGATTCCGATCGAAAGCATCAGTCTTCTGGAAGATCAGAACCTTGGGATGGTCGTAGACTGAAAATGCCTCTTCAGCGTTGTCATCGTTTAGCTCGAATCCCAGGAAACCGGGATAGGACGTAAAGGTCTCAACAAGCTCGAAACCAAGTTCATCTGCAAAGAGCATCCGATAGTATTCGATCGTCATCGGATATCGTTCCGGGATCCGTGGGATCGAGTCGTAGAGTCGATTGCTGGTGAGAAAGAGATAGTCGGCGCTGTCGAGCGCCGTAACAATGGTCGAAAGCTTCTCGGCACTGTCGAGATCGTAAAGTGGGAGCTGAGTGCCAGGGTATTCGCCTGGACTTGGCAATCCAGGGAGCGAGAGTGGCAAGCCATCGTCCCAATGTTCCGTCAATACTGCGGAACCAGGAGGGACGTTTGCATAGATCCATTCGGAGGCCGCTACTCGAGTCACTGGTCTGGTGTAAATGGAGCTGAATGCCAGGGCATAGAAAGCCGTGAATCCGACAACAAGAGCCATTGGAACGTACGCAAGCCAGGGTGCGCGACCAGTTCGCTGCCGAAGAGCGTTTGCCAGAAAAACAAGGAATGCCGCAGCGAGCAGCACGAGGAAGGGGTAGGCTGGCGCCAGATAGCGCATGGTCTTGGTCAGTGCGAATCCGTAGTACACGATGTGAAAAGCGGGCCAGCCTACGAGCACGATCGCCCACGTTGGCGGCATCCGCTTTGCGGTCAGAAGTCGAATGCCGCTGAGCACGAGTCCAGCGATTGCTGCAATGCCGAGTGCCGGTCCAAGCCCCCAGACCACGAGATTTCTCAGCACAAAGATCAGGGGTTCTCGATTCGCCCACTGCACTGAAGGGGGTGCATCTGCCTCGCCGCTTTGTATCGACCGCCAGTACGCAACGTCATTGAGCCAGCGCTGATCGAACCGAAAGTCGAGCGGGTTACCAATAGCGAACGCGTATGGCTGGGTGATGCGAAAAATCCATACGGCACAGACTGCGGCCAGCACAACGCCGAGGACTGATGGCAATCCCTTCCGGGACGCCCTGCGTGTGATGCCATCGAACCCATGAATTCTGATTTGCTCGATAAGTGGCAACGCAACGACCGCCACGATGGGAGCAGCACTGAGCTTGCTGGCGACGGCCAGGCCGGCCATGACTCCGGCCAGTCCGAATTCCCACCATCTGCCAGTGTCATTCGCACGCAATGCGAAATAGAACGTAGCCAGGCAGAACAGAGTGACAAAGGTTTCAAAGGTTCCAAAATGAGAGAGCTGGATGCTCAACACCGTCAGTGAATAGAGCAGCGCAGCCAGCAGCCCGGTGGTATCGCCAAAGAGCCGGCGGCCCACCAGGAAGACGAGGAACACCACGACCAGATCAACGAACGCGGACATCGACCTGCTGGCAATGTGGTAATTGCCATACACCGTGTTGCCGGTCAACTCTCCCCATACTTTGCCAAGAAATAGCGGAAACGTTCCATAGATAAACGTCGGAAATTCGTTGTTATATGGATTGAGTGACGACGTGCTGCTGTCGAAGTACTCGCCGATGCTTCCGGGCCAGGTGACACTTGTTGCGACCATCGTAAGGAATCGCTCGTCGGGGTGGAGGTTCTGCCCATCGTCCCAGTCGCGGCCTGTCAGTCGGAAGACACCACCGAGGATGATGATCAGACAAATCGCAATCGGCACCCCGTAGCGACTCAACGCCGCCGAAACGTCAGCGTTCTTCACAGACCTGGCGAAGGAAGTGGGCTCACTGATAGGCATCGATTCAGGAACCTGCCAGGTCAGTCGTCACTGCTTTGAGCATCTGATGAACTGATACGCCCCGATTTCCGGCAGGGTTTCCTCGTAGTACCTTCGATACCATCGTTCGAACGGAATCGTCTGCCACGGGTGGATCACCCAGGTGCCGAGCAACCGCTTCGACGCAAGATTGGGAACGCCGAGCACATGCGCTGGATCAAAGGCATGATGAGCACGCTTTGAAAAGTAGTACTGGTGTTCTGTGAGCGTCAAACCGGCTCGATTCAGTCGCTCTTCCCAGACGTCCGGTGGATCGATATGGGAGTGATGTGAAATTCGATTGAAAAATGCTCCATAGGCATGCGCAAGCCCAGATAACCCAGCCTTCCTGAAGAGCGTCGATCCGAGTAGGAAATCTGGATAGTGTTCGCTTGGCAGGGTTGTCGCAAAAGTCCCGCCCGGCTGCAAAACCCTGCCGATTTCTGCGATCGTGCTTTCGATGTCTGGAATATGCTCGATGACGCTATTGCTCACCACCGTAGCGAACACGTTGTCCCCGAACGGCATCCGGGTTGCACTTCCCCTGACCAGGCTCTTGTAGACATGCGGGCGAAGCGTCGCCGCCTCAGCGAGGTCGCGCTCCATCGGATCCAGCCCGACGTCAAGTGGCTCATCAAATGCAATGGAAGCGAAGTGCCCATCTCCGCAACCAACATCGAGCACAGGATGCGCAAGCGGAACACCTGACATGAAGCGACATTCGATCGAGCGAAGCAGGGCCCGGTGCGGTGCCATTGTTGCAAGTTGAAGAGCCAGAAAGTCACGTTCGCCTGTGGCATTCATGCCTGATAAGCCCCGTTACGAATCAGGCTGCTATAGAGGTCCTCATACGCATCGACGGTGGTCTTCAGACTGAAGACCTGCTCGATCTCGCCTCGAGGTTTCACATACCTGGCTCGGTGTTGAAGCACGTTCCGAATGCCCGCCGCGAGCGAATCTTTGTCAGCGATCGCCACGACCTCGCCCATACCGGTCATCTTTACCGGCTGACGGACGCCTGGCAGGTCAGTGGCCACGACTGGAGTGCCGCAGAGCATCGATTCGACCTGCACCAGGCCGAAAGATTCAGTCGAGTTGATACTGGTCATCAGGAGTGCGTCGAGCGATCCGTAGAATGCTGGAAGTTCCTCCTGAGACAACGTGCCAAGAAATCGCCAGCGGTCGCCGAGCTTCCGAAACTCTGGTTCCAGTCGTTTCCGATAGTGTTTCTCTCCGACGACGTCCAGGTAAGGTCCCGCGAACAGGACCTGCAATTCCTGATAATCCCTGATCAGCTCAGGCAAAGCGCCAATCGCAAACTCGATCCCTTTTTCTGTTGCCAGCCGCGAGGCGAAACCGAGGACCGGCCCCTCGCTCACTGCATGTCGATTCCGAAAAGCTTGTATCTCGCCCGTTGAAGGATTCCCAATGGTCACCGGAGGCGGGATCACGCGCAACTTCTGAACGAATCGCTGGAGAAATGCGGAGTGGGTGGCATAGTCCTCGGTATACGCGACCACCGAATCAACGAGTCGGCCGGTCACCCGTCCTGAACCAGCGACCGCTCCGTTCAGAGCCGTGTTGAGTTTTCCTGAGGGAAGCTCCAGATCACAGTGATAGGTGAGCACCGATGGTTTTCGAAGTAACTCGGCGGCGGCGGCGACAAGCACCGATTCCACCTGGGGCAAGTGCACACTGACGAGGTCGTGCCGCCTGACCAGTTGCGCGGCGAGCGCAGCGAACCGGGGCATAATTGGACCTTTACGCAACGTCACTGCAACTGGACAACGAACGATTCGCACGCCATCGAGCCATTCCTCCCGAGGCAACGACGGATCGTGCTGCGATGTGAGTACGGTCACGAAGTGGCCCCGGGCGGCTAACTCTCGCGACAATCGCTCGACATAAATCGTCAGTCCGCTAGTGTGCGGGCGGTAGTAGGTGAGTGACATCAGAATGCGCATGGGGCTGATCAATCAAATAGCTGACGGTTCTCAGCTACCCACTCAGCGAGCAAGGCTATGCCGTCATGAACCGTCGTGGTCGTTGACCACCCTGTATGACGCTGAAACTTGCTGGTGTCGGCGACAAAAACAGCCTGGTCCCCAGCCCGGACCGGGGCGAATGCCGGTTCGGGGATGACGCGATCAAGTGCCTGTTCAAGTATCGGCCTGAACTCAGACCAAACCGAAATGGCATTCGATGCTCCCCCTCCGAGGTTGTAAATTTCTCCGGCGCACTGGTCAATGTTTCGCACGGCTGCTTCGTATCCATTCAGCAGATCTTCGATATACAAGAGATCACGAACCTGCTTTCCGTTTCCATAGATGGTGATCGGTTTGCCTGTGGCTGCAGCAATCAGAAACCAGGCAACCCAACCCTGGTCTTCGACCCCCATCTGGCGGGGACCATAGACGCATGATTGGCGAAACACGACTGTGCGGAGATCGAATATTCGGGCATAGTCATGCACATACTGGTCTGCGGCCCCTTTTGAGCAGCCGTATGGCGAGTGGAAGTCGGCTGGATGATCCTCATTGATGCCATCCGGAAAGTCGCTCAGGATGTACCTTGATTGCATTTCCTCAGTGGCGAGCTGTTCAAGTGCACCATAGACCTTGTTCGTTGACGAATAGATCAGTGCCGGCCGATGGCTCGACTTCCTGATCGCTTCGAGGACGTTCAACGTGCCGAGGGCGTTGACCTCGAAGTCTTGTCTGGGATTCAGAATCGATGATGTAACAGCGACCTGGCCGGCAAGATGAAACACGACGTCAGAATCATCTATTGCGCGTTCGCACGCCTCGGCATCAGTAACTGACCGCACCATCAGGCGAAATGCCTCACCGTGACGTTCACGCAGCCAGCGCAGGTTTTCTTCAGCACCCTGCCTGGAAAGGTCGTCGAGGATTGTGACTCTCTGCCCAGATTGCAGTGCGCGATCGACCAGGTTCGCGCCGATGAACCCGGCCCCCCCTGTCACGAGTAAAGATGAACTGGAATCCACGTTTTGAACATTCCTTTGGTGTGATGCAGCCAGGCCCCTGAAACGCAACATCGATCGACTCACCGCTTCGCGATGATACCACCGGTCCACACCGCCTTCGCGCGTTTTCGGACGATCGTTTGTATAAGTGGCTTGACCGCCAAGCTCATTCAGTCTTGGTGGTGTACGTCGAATCCCCCATGCGCATCTGCCTAAACGCGCGAAGAAAATACCGACTTCTATACATATCCATGAATCGGTTATGGGACCTAAGATGAAGGAGTCTCGTAATTGTGAAGAGACACCGATTCAATAGGTTTTGTCGAATCCGTATATGGTCTGAGGAGTACACATAATGGAGCTAATAGGAGAGTCGGTGTCCGTGCTGGACCGTAGAGAGTCGACGTCCGTGCCTCTCGATCAACTTATGTCAAGGATCGACGGTCGCATGTTCATTGAGGGTAATCCAAGATACGATGATGCTCGCCGAGTCTGGAATGCTCTTCCCGATGGCCGTCCAACCGCCATCATCGCGCCCGCAAGTATCAAGGATGTCGTGGAGGCCGTTCAGTTCTCCCGCAAACACGACCTTGTGGTCTCTGCAAAAGGAGGAGGGCATGGGATCGCGGGAGGAGCCGTCCGAGATGGTGGGGTAACCATTGATTTCAATCGATGGAAAGCCGTCACTATCGATCCGACGAATCGGGTGGCCCGCGTGCAACCTGGTGTTACCTGGGGTGAGTTCGATTCTGCATCTCAGGAGTTCGGGCTCGCCACTCCGGGAGGAAAGCTGAGCAGCGTCGGGGTTGCCGGCTCATCGCTCAGCGGAGGAATTGGCTGGCTTGCACGCAAGCACGGGCTGGCCATTGACAATCTTCGATCGGTCCAGATGGTTACTGGAGCAGGTAGAACAGTTCGCGCAAGAGCAGCAGAGAATGCCGATCTCTTCTGGGGGGCGCGCGGCGCAGGAGCGCTGCTTGGAATCGCAACGGAATTTGAATTCGAACTTCATCCAGTCGGTACAGTCATCGCTGGAATGATTGGCTACCCAATCGATGCTGGCGAAGAGGTTCTGGACTTCTACCAGGAGTTCATCACGTCGGCTCCGGATGAGCTGACATCGATTGCAATGCTGACCCACGGGCCGGACGGCAAAAAGCTGGTCGGAATTGCCGTCACTTTTTCGGGCGATCTCCAGTCCGGTCATCGAACACTGGCCAGACTACGATCCTTTGGCTCTCCCTCAATCGATATGATCGGTGAGATGCCGTACGGATTGTTCCAGAAGGAGTTGGCCAAGATGGCTCCGGCTGGTTTGAATCGGGCGGTCAAGTCAGCGTTTGTTCGCAATTTGGGCCGGGATCTCATTGAGCATCTGATTGCAGTGTATGTGGATGCTCCGACAAACGATACGACAATTCTGATTGAGCACTATGGCGGAGCTGTGAATCGCATTTCAGCCGAAGCTACTGCGTACCCACACCGCGAAGCTGAACTGAATCTCATAGTCGATGTAGGTTGGCACAGACAGTCTTCACCTGGCACTGCGCGATCGTGGCTTTCTTCTGCCTGGAGGACCTTGCGTCCACACCTCAGCCAGGCCGCGTATGTCAGCTTCCTCGATGCAGACGATGCTGGCCGCGGAGAGGAGGCCTATGGTCGGGCCAACTTCAGTCACCTTCGTGAACTCAAACGATTGTATGATCCGTCACACATACTGGCGACTTATCCCGACTTTAGAACAGACGTACCCGAACAGAACGCTGTACAGCTCGCGTCAGCATAGTTCTCCGCGAAATCTACTGAGATCATTGGAGTTATTCACTCAACAAACGGAGCGTCACAAACAATGAGTTCGAAGACGAATTGGTCGCGATTTCAGGTACCGTCGACCGGTGAGCTAGCTCACCGGCCTGGCGTCCACAGGACCGTGTTACCGATTGTGGGAACCCTTGTCATTGCGTTTGGGTTGTTCGCAACGTTCTTACTGTTGAGTGTAAATCGAGGACACTCTGCTGCGGATCCAGCAGTCAGGGAGTTCACACTCGTTGCCGAGGAAGTGGAATGGGAGCTCATGCCTGGCACGACGGTGACGGCCTGGACCTACAACGGTCAGATGCCTGGACCCGAAATAAGAGTCACAGAAGGTGATCTGGTTCGAATCGTTGTCAAGAACAACCTGCCTACGGGAACAACAGTTCACTGGCATGGGGTCAACGTGCCGAATGATATGGATGGTCCTGTTGGCTTGAACCAGGCCGCAATCGAGACTGGCGAGTCGTTCGTCTATGAGTTCGAGGCCACTCCGCCAGGGACAAGGTGGTATCACTCACACACTGATGTTTCGACGCAAGTCATGCTCGGACTCTACGGCGCTTTCATTGTCGAGCCAAGGAATCCCCCGCAGCAGTACGACCGGGATTACACGTATGTGCTTTCCGAGTGGGATATGGAGCTCACCCCAAGCGTGGCGCTTGGGCTTGATCCGAGAGGGCCCCGGGACTCTACGTTGCGCGGTGGAGAGTTAGGAACGGACTTCTTCCTCTTCAACGGAAAAATGCACGAGGCCATCAGTCCTATTTATGTAGAAGAGGGGGATCGGGTCTTAATCAGATTGGTCAACGCAGGAACTGTTGCCCATCCGATCCACACACACGGGCACTCATTCAAGGTTGTGGCCACTGACGGAAATCCCGTGCCTCCTGCTGCTCAACTCACGAAAGACACCATTATGGTCGCACCCGGGGAGCGGTACGACCTGGAGTTCGTGGCAGACAACGCCGGTGTTTGGATGATGCATTGCCACATCGAGAATCATGCGGACAACGGCATGATGACAGTGATTCAGTATGCCGGCGAACTACCACCTGGCCCGCTAGGGGAGTACTGGAATCCGGATTCTGGGGGCCAGCGGGTGCCTGGCAAAAGTCCGGCAATGATGAATAGTGGGCATATGGGACATTCACCGACAATTGCCTCGCCGATCCCTGAGAAAGCTGAGACTCAAACTTCAGAAGATCAATCTCCTGGTGAAGTGCTTTCCGGCGAAGTCACGATGATTCTGGCCGACAATCGCTTTGTCCCTACGAGCATGGTGATCAAAGCAGGCACAACTGTCACGTTTTACAACAAAGGCTCGAACTGGCACAGCGTGGCTGGTGATGGTGGTCGGATCGAGTCAGGTCAGATCGCGTCTGGCGAGTCCTTCAGTGTCACGTTCGATGAACCCGGAACCTTCAAGCTCATTTGCGCCCATCACTTGCGTCAGGGAATGACCGCAGAAGTGACGGTGGTGGCCTGACTGAGACTACGAAGCTTAGTTGGCTCATCGACGCAGATACTGTGCATGCAAAAGGCGCCGGTCGACGAGTTAAAGGTCAACTGGTCGGCACTTTTTGTCTGACTGTAGGATCGACTTGTAAGTCTTCCAGGTCGGGCTCGACGGCTGCGGCGCCGGAGTCATGGCTCGACCCGATCTCGATCCTGTCGATCCGCAGGCCATCCAGATGGACAACCCGAAAGATATGACCGTTGGCGCGAACTTCGTCGCCTAGTTCGGGTTTGCGGCCGAGCTGACCGAAAACGAAACCGCCAATGGAGTTGTAGTAGTCGTCGCTGATCGCTGTTCCGAATCGCTCATTCACGTCATCGATGGACAGCAGTCCACTCACGCGATAGGCGCCGTTCTCGAGTTGCTCAGCATCGGCCGGACCGACTTCGACTCGATCGGCCACGGTACCGACGATGCGCTCCAGCACGTCTTCCAGTGTCACCAGGCCCGCAGTGCCGCCATACTCGTCGACTACCACCGCCATATGGGAACGTTTCGCTTTCATCGTTGTCAGCAACTCATCCAGCGGCGTATGAACGGAAACGTAGACGGCCGGACGCACGAATCGACGCAGACTGAAAGCCATCGTGGGCTTCCTGAGTGTTTGCTGCAACAGATCCTTGACGTGAAATACTCCAATCAGATCGTCCGGATCGTTTCCGTACACAGGAAATCGGGTGTGGCCAGTAGAAGACATCAGATCGGCGACCTCATCGAGGCTCGCGGTGGAGGCAAGGGCCAGCATCTCCGTGCGAGGCACCATCACTTCGTCGGTTTCCACATCAGCGAACGCGAAGACTCGTTCGATCATCTCCTGCTCGCCAGGTTCGAGGTATCCCTGCATGCGACTTGCGGTCAGCAACAGCTTGAGCTCGTCCTCGGTATAGACAAGGCTCACCTCGGACTGACTTGTGAGCCCCAGCGCCTTCAGCAATCGATCGGTGAGCCAGTAGAGGCCGTCAACAAGAGGCTTGAGTGGTGCCGTCAGATATCGGGCTGGTGGTCCAGCGATGAGCATTGCGCGTTCTGGTCGTTGAACAGAGATAACCTTGGGGAGCTGCCCTCCGATGACGACGTGCAGCGATCCGATGATTAGCAAAGCGAAGACGGCCGAAAAGGCGTGCGTGCCCCATGCGGCCTGATCACCAACGAGATCGGCGAGGAGCGGCTCGATGAGGTGTGCCACCGCTGGCTGGGCCAGCCAGCCCAGGACCAGCGTGGAGAACGTGATTCCTATCTGGCAGGCAACAATGAAGCGGCCTGGATCTCGCAAGATCGCATCGACGGTTCGAACCGAGCGTCCCGCACCTTCGGCGCGTGCGTCGATCTGAGTACGCCGAGCGGCAACGATCGCGAATTCCGCTGCGATGAAAAGGCCGTTCAATAGAATCAAAACTGCAACGGCTAGCAGTTTGACAAGATCATCAGCCACGGCTACTCACCGCAATGAGGATAAGAATCAGCGTGCATATGAAAAACGAGGATGCAGCAGCGCGCCCCGGTTGTGAAATGGATAGGGGATGGATTCTGCGGCCCTTCAGCCGCCGTTGTTCACTTCCGTCCAGGCCCCTACAGCTCCTGGTGATACGCAAATAGTCGTTCGCCATCGAGGCGGCGCAGCTTCTGCAATGCCTCGTTTTCGATTTGGCGAACTCGCTCACGACTGATTTCCAGCTTCTCGCCAACTTCGGCGAGCGTGTGCTGGTGGCTATGACCAAGACCAAACCGGAGCTGCAATACGAGGCGCTCGCGCGGCGTCAGTGTATCAAGAGCGGAAGCCACATCGCGTTTCAGCATCGATTCACTGGCAGCTTCGTACGGTGTTTCTGAAACCTCATCAGCGATAAGGTCGCCCAGGCTGGTTTCGTCCTCGCTACCAATCGGCGTCTCGAGAGATATCGTGCGTTGGGCAGCTTGAATGATCTGCTGGATCTTCTCCGGTGCGACTGCCATTGCCTCCGCAACTTCCTCCGGAGTGGGTTGCCGCCCCAACTCCTGAGCCAGAAGATTGAGCGTTTTGCGGTAGCGGGAGATCGAGTCGCCCATGTGAACCGGAAGCCGGATGGTCCGACTCTGATCCGCTATGGCCCGCGTGATCGCTTGCCGAATCCACCATGTCGCGTATGTGCTGAACCGGAAGCCCTTGCGCCAGTCGTATTTCTGAACTGCCCGCATCAGACCGATATTGCCTTCCTGAATCAGGTCGAGCAACGTCAAGCCACGGTTGACATAGCGCTTGGCGATAGACACCACCAGTCGAAGGTTTGCACGCACGAAGAGCTGCGTGGCAGCCATGTCACCATCTTCGACTCGCTTCGCAAGCTCGATTTCCTGCGCATGAGTCAACAGCGGCGTCTCCGCGATTTCTCGCAGGTAGAGGCGTACTGGATCATTGATGAAGTTGGGATCGAGCCGCTGCAAAACGTCGAGATCACGCTCGAGATCGACTTCTGGCTCGATTTCCTCTGCAAGCTGTGTCTGCAACTCTTCAGGAAGCTCGAGCTTCTCCTCTGGAGAGGCGACAACCTCTGCGACGAGGTCGTCCAGCTTTTCAACTCCATATGTCTGAATAGAATCACTCATGTGCGCGCACGTCTCCGTGACTCCGACTACAACGTTGTACCCGGTGCCGGTGTATTGACCAAACTGTCAAAGTAAAAACAAATGATTGTTGCCGATCTGCGGAGCCAGTGACGTCTATTGCCTGTCAACTGCTACTCTTCGCGAGTGGCGGCCCAACACTATTTACGTACTACCACGCCCGCTGGATTTATCGTCAACCGGCTTGAGGTGCCGCAGCTCGACTCGTGGTGTCGCAAAAACGTGCTGGCGACATTGTGCCGCCTTTCACAAGCTATGCAGTATAGCAGAACGTTCACAGAATCCAAGCTGTACGTACACTCGTGATCCAGGTGCATTGCATTTTTGGCTACCAACGACAACGAAAAGAGCGACGATTACTCGCCGCTCCTCACTCTCGAATACTTCTGGATTTTTACTTGCCGCAGCCACATCCGTGTGACGTCGGCTCGTTCCCGCCGGCATCAAAGGAATGACCACAGGAGCAGGAGGCGACTGCATTCGGATTTCGAACGGTAAACCCGCCGCCCATGAGCGAGCTAACGTAGTCGACTTCAGCTCCAAGCAGGTACATCCCACTGAAACTATCGACGAGAAGTTTCACGCCGTCGGTTTCGACGATCGTGTCATCCTCTTCGGCAGTGTCCTCGATGGTCATACCGTACTGCAGACCTGAGCAGCCACCGGGGGCAACAAATACGCGCAGCATCTGGTCCGGAGTGCCTTGCTCGTCCAGAAACGAACGGAGCTGGGAAACGGCCTCAGGAGTGATGCTGACAATGGGTTCGGTAGTCACAGACATGGAATCAGATACCTCCAATGGAATCAATCAGCGCTCTGGTCAGGGTTCACATTCCCTCGATACGCTTGCATAGATGATATCGCTCCCAGCGCGCGTGTCAAGAATATTTTGAGCGCGTTTGGCGCCAAAGCGGTTCACGTGGAGGTCCTGGCTTCACAAGATTACGGACGACTCAGTACTCTGGCCGCGGAAACGTGGCAGCCACCAAAGGAATAGGCAATGAATGACCGCAATGAATCAATCAAGCGAGAACCT